>NZ_JAKMAY010000360.1:0-5099 GCF_022015835.1 Streptomyces sp. ICN903
TCCTGCTCGCCCCCGGCTCCCCGGCCCTCGCCGAGACCGACCGCCTCAACCGGCAGGGCCTGCGCGTACTGCTGCTGGCCCGCTCCTCCCGCGCCCTGGACGACCCCGCCCTCGTCACCGGTCCCGCCGCGTCCGGATCCGGCTCCGAGCCCGCGACCGGTCCCGCCACAGAGCCCGCGGCCCTGGTCGTCCTGGAGCAGCGGCTGCGCCCCGAAGCCGCCGACACCCTGCGCTACTTCGCCGAACAGGACGTCTCGGCGAAGGTCATCTCCGGCGACAACGCCGTCTCCGTCGGCGCCGTCGCGGCCAAGCTCGACCTGCCCGGAGCGGACTCCACCGTCGACGCCCGCACCCTCCCGGAAGGCCGCGAGGAGCTGGCGGCGGCCCTGGAGGACGGCACGGTCTTCGGCCGCGTCACCCCGCAGCAGAAGCGCGACATGGTCGGCGCCCTCCAGTCGCGCGGCCACACCGTCGCCATGACCGGCGACGGCGTCAACGACGTACTGGCCCTGAAGGACGCCGACATCGGCGTCTCGATGGGCTCGGGCTCGGAGGCCACCAAGGCCGTCGCCCAGATCGTGCTGCTCAACAACTCCTTCGCCACCCTGCCGTCGGTCGTCGCCGAGGGGCGGCGGGTCATCGGCAACATCGAGCGCGTCGCCAACCTCTTCCTCACCAAGACCGTCTACTCGGTGCTGCTGGCCCTGCTGGTGATCGTCTCCCAGGTGCCCTACCCGTTCCTGCCGCGCCACCTGACCCTGCTGGGCGGCCTGACCATCGGCATCCCCGCCTTCTTCCTGGCCCTGGCCCCCAACAAGGAGCGCGCCCGCCCGCACTTCGTACGGCGCGTGATGCGGTACGCGGTCCCCTCCGGCATCGTCGCCGCGACCGCCACCTTCACCGTCTACCTGCTGGCCCGCTCCCACTACACCGGCCCGGACGCGCTGGAGGCCGAGACCAGCGCGGCGACGCTGACGCTGTTCCTGGTGGCACTGTGGGTGCTGGCGATCGTCGCCCGCCCCTACACCTGGTGGCGGATCGGGTTGGTGCTCACCATGGCGTCGGCCTTCGTGGTCGTCCTGGTCACCCCGTTCCTCCAGGACTTCTTCGCCGTCCGCCTGGTCGGCACGGTGATGCCGTGGACGGCCGTCGGCGTCGCCGCCGCCTCGGCCGCCCTCCTGGAGATCGCCTGGCGCTGGATCGGCCGCCGCTTCCCGGACTGATCCCGCCCGGGCCGGGCCGCCCGCGGATATCCGCGGGCGGCCCGGCACCCGCGTCCCTACCCTGTGCCGGATGACGACCCCGACGACGCTCCTCTCCCACGACACCGCCGGCGCCCCCTTCGGCGACGGGCTCTCCGGCGACGGCACGCCCCTGGTGCTGCTGCACTCCTCGGTCTGCGACCGGCGCATGTGGGACCCGCAGTGGGCGCCCCTGGCCGAGGCCGGCCACCGGATGGTGCGCTGCGACTTCCGCGGCCACGGCGACACCCCGGCCTCGACCGCGCCCTACCGCGACACCGACGACGTACGCGCCCTGCTGGACGCCCTCGGCATCGGGCGGGCCACCCTGGTCGCCTCCTCCTACGGCGGGCGCGTCGCCCTGGAGTTCGCCGCGCGGTGGCCGGACCGGGTGGCCGCCATGGCGCTGCTCTGCCCCGGAATGCCCGGCCACGAGCCCGGCCCGGAACTGACCGCCTTCGACGCGCGCGAGGAGGCGCTGTTCGAGGCCGGCGACCTGACGGCCGCCGTCGAACTCAACGTGGACACCTGGCTCGGCCCGGAGGCCGACGAGGCGGCACGCGAGAAGGTCCGGCGGATGCAGCGGCACGCCTTCGAGGTGCAGACGGCCGCGGAGGAGGAGTGGGGGGAGATCGGCGAACTCCCCGAGCCCGCCCTCGACCTCTCCGCGGTCACGGCACCCGTCCTCGCCGTCTCCGGCGCCCACGACCTGGCGGACTTCCGCACGATCGCCGCCCGCCTGGCCCGCCTGCTCCCCCGCGCCCGCCACCTCGAACTCCCCTGGGCGGGTCACCTCCCCGGCCTGGAGCGCCCGCAGGAGACGACGGCGCTGCTGACGGACTTCCTGCGGGAGTGCGCGGGCGCGGGCGCGTAGCGGGAAAAGCCCTGTCCGTCCGCCGTGGAGAGCAACGGTCGGACAGGCCGCGTGCGGCGTCAGCCCGCGATCGCCCCCAGGCGAGGCGCTGTCCGCCGGGGCCCACGTGCAGCCGCGTACGGTCGGCCGCTCGGTCCCGGTCGTGTGACTGAACGCACGCCGTGTGGCCGAGTTCCGCGACGCACGGGCCGCACGCGTACACGTCGCCCGTCGTACAAGTCCGTGTCGCCTCGCCCGCTCCCGTGGCTCACCGACACCGAGGGCGCCGGGCAGGTGGTCAGCCGGCCCGGGGGCACGGCGGCGTCCACGCGTAGGGCGTGGTGGTGGTCACCGCGTGAAAGCCCAGCCTGCGCAGGATCGGGGCGCTGTCCTCGGAGGCGTCCACCTGGAGGTACCGGACGCCCCGGTCCGCGGCGAGCTCCGCACGGGCGGTGACCAGCGCGCGGTAGATGCCCCGGCCGCGCCACGCGGGCAGCGTCGAGCCTCCCCACAGGGCGGCGAACTCGGTGCCCGGACAAAAAACCAGCCAGGCGGCGCAGACCACTTCGCCGCCTGCCTCGGCGACCAGGACGGCGATGTCTTCCGGGGCCGCCGCGGCGCGCCCGATCAGGTCGTCGCCGAGCCAGCCGAGGTCCTCACCCCAGACGGCGGACTCCATGGCGGCGATGCGGCGCATGTCGGCGTCCGCGGTGACCCGGCGGACGGTGACGCCGTCCGGCAGGACCGGGCGCGCGGCCGTCTCGCGGGCGAGGCCGATGACGACCGTCTCCCGCTCCCCGGGGACGAAGCCCGCGGCGCGCAGGCGGTCGGTGAGGTCGGCCGGTTCGTCGTGTCCGCGTGTCTTCCACTCCACCGCTTCGCCGCGCGCGGCGAAGTAGTCGCGCTGCCGGGCGATCAGCCCGTCGAGTCCGGCGCCGCGCAGTCCCGTGTCGCGTGGTGTGGCGACGAAGCCCCGGTGCCCGCCGACGATCCGCACCACCGGCCCGTCCTGCTCGTACCGGACTCCGGCCGGAGGGTTGGCGGGCGGTCTGCGCATCTGCTCGTCGTAGGCCGCGAGCAGGCCGTCGAGATCCGTCACGGTTCCGACTCTACGAGCGCCCGCAACCGGTTTTCCCGGCCGTACGGGCTGCTGCGGACAGGGGCATGCGACCGTCGGCCGGACCGCCCGGGCCGGTTTATCCACCTGGGAGGGGCCATCCGGCAGCACACGGCTCAGTAGACGTACAGCGTCGTGGTGTCGAGCACGGTGCCGATCGGTTCGCCCACCGGCACCGGTTCCCCGAACTCGCTCTCGCGCACGGCCCGGTAGCGCTCGCCTACCGGTTCGGAGTGCAGCAGGCAGACGCCCTTGACCGGATTCACGACCAGGTAGTACGGAATCCCGGCCACCGCGTACTTCCCGACCTTCCGGTCCAGGTCGTTCTCGGGGTTGGACTCCGAGACGACCTCCGCGGCAAGTAGCAGTTCGTCGGCCGGGAACTGCTTGAGCCGGGTCCCCCGGTAGGAGGGGCCGGCCACCGACACGTCGGGACGCAGGAGGGTCCTCCCGTGCCACCCCCCGTAAACGGTGTCGACCTCGGTCATCACGCACCACCTGGGCATGAGCTGGGAGGCGACGGCGAGCACCATCTGCCTGCGAGCGCTGCTCGCCACGGCGTCGATACGGATTTCCCCGTCGATCATTTCGCCCCCGAGGTCCGGGAACGCGGTGTCGATCTCCTGGAACCGCCGCATCTCCTCGGACATCACAGGGCCCTCCATTTGCGCCGTCATGGTGCGCCCCCTCTCACGCCTACCGGCCCAGAGTAGTGCCGCGAAGGGCGCCCGCACGGGAGTCACGCGGCTCGTCCGGCGATCCCCGGCGCCGCCCCCGGGCCATGGCCGCGCGTACGGCGGCGGCGTTGCGGCGTACGTCCACAGCCTGTGCGTCAGCTTGTGCGCCGCCGGAGCCGCCGCGGCGCTCCCCGCCCCGGCACTCCCGGCACAGCCCGCCGGGCAGGGCCTCCGGCCGGCCCGGCACGCCGCACACCGTGCACTCCACCAGCCGCAGGGTGCGGCTGCGCACCGGCGGGGGCGGCGGGATCTTGTGCTCCAGCCGCCAGGCGGCCACGGCGCGGGGCGAGTGCACGCCCTCGCCGGGCAGCCCGGCCGTCAGCGCCTCGACCACCTGCCGCTCCCCGGCGCCCCGGGCGAACCACTGGGCCACCAGCGGCGCCAGTTCCTCGCAGTCGGCCGCCGACAGGCCCATGCGCGGATCGGCCTCCCCCAGCCGCGCCAGCGTCCCGTAAGCCCGCGACCGCTCCGGTCGCTCCGGCTGTTCCTGTGCGGCGTCCGGCTCCGGAGGCGTACCCGCCGGGGCGGCGTCCTCCTTCGGGGCGGCCTTCCCGGTGGCCTCCCGGACGGCCCCCGGTTCGGCGGATTCCGCCTCCGCGAAGAAACCCGCCCACCAGGTGTCGGAGCGCGGGACACGCGAGAAGTATGTCCGCGTCACCCACTGGCCGCACCCCGGCGGGCGCTCCCGCACCCGCCTGAGATGTCCGGCCGCCGACATCTGCCGGAGTGCCGTGCCGACCGCCTGCTGGCCGTAGGGCAGCCGCGCGGCCAGCGCCTTGATGGAGATGTCGGCGCCCTCGGGCAGCCGGTCGATGTACGCGGCGACGGCCGCGGCCCGGGGCTTCAGCTCCGCGAAGTCGTCCTTGCGGCGCGGCCGTTGTCCGGGGACGTGCCGCTTTCCGTAGCCGGAAACGGCCATTGGATGCTCGCCGGAAGACGCGGAAAAGCTACAGTGGCTCTCAGCCATGGGATCGGGTTCCTTCAACTTCGTCGATCTCGTTGGTCAGGCCCCCGGAGGTGTTCGCAGCACCTGTCGGGGGCCGTTGCTTGTGCGGGACGCAACGCCGCATCGCCACGCCGAAGCGTGGCGCTCCGGTCACGAGAAGTCAACTCGCCTGCTCGCGCCCTCACTCGCGGAGGGAGGGCGGGTG
>NZ_JAKMAY010000361.1:0-5091 GCF_022015835.1 Streptomyces sp. ICN903
GTCCCCGGGGGCCGTGGGGGAGTCCAACCGCTCGCCCGGCGGCGCGGTGGCGGCACCGCCGCGGGATGCCGGGGACGCCGGGGGCGGTCAGGGCGCCCCGGGCGGCGGGGAGCCGGAGGCGCGAAGGCGGATGACGAACGAGCCGGAGGAGGAGCAGGGTGGACATGGCGACCGGCAAGGCTACTGAGCGTCCCCGCGAGGGCCTCCGTCCTCTCCGCTCCTCCCGTACGCGCCGTCGGCACGCGGCGGCGCTCGGCGCTCTCGTCCTGCTGCTCTCCGGGTGCGCGTCGATGCCCTCCGAAGGGGAGGTCCGCAAGGTGGACCCCCTCTCCCGGGCCGACACCGACTCCCAGGCACGGGTGTTCGGGGTGAGCCCGCGCAAGGGCGCGGATCCCTGGCAGATCGTGCGCGGCTTCCTGGAGGCCACCACGAGCGACGAGCCGGAGTTCGCCACTGCCCGCGAGTACCTCACCGGCAGGGCCGCGCGCGGCTGGGACCCCTTCGCCCGTACGACGGTGCTCGACGTCGCCCCCGTCGTGTCCTCCTCGGGCCGCTCCTCCACCGGTGAGGAGGACGGCACCACCGTGGAGGTGACCGGCCCGACCGTCGCGCTGGTGGACAGCGAGCACGCCCACCAGCCCAGCGAGGGGACGTACCGGGAGGTGTTCCACCTCGTCCGGGTCGGCGGCGAGTGGCGCATCGACCGGCTGCCGGACGGGCTGGTGGTGGCCGAGGCCGACTTCGAGCGCAACTACGAGTCGGTCAACACCTACCACTACGCCGACCTGGGGCCGGACACCGGCGCGGTGACGCGGGGCGAGGACGTCCTGGTCGCCGATCCGATCTACGTCCGGGAGCGCATAGACCCGCTGACCGAGGCGGTCGAGGCGCTGCTGGACGGCCCGACCGGCTGGCTGGCCCCGGTGGTCGGCTCGGCCTTCCCCGAGGGCACACGGCTCGCCGACGGCGCGAGGCTCTCCCCGAACGACTCCGGCACGCTGACCGTCCCGCTGGTCGTTCGCGACGGGAAGGGGCGCGAGCGTCCGCTCAGGGCGGGGAGCGCCCAGTGCGACCGGATGGCCGCCCAGGTGCTGCACACCGTGGACGGCCAGGTGTCGGCCAGGACCTCCCGTGTCCGGCTGACCGGAGGAGAGGGCGGCGCCGAGCTGTGCTCCCTGACCGGTGACGAGGCCGAGGCGTACGCGCCGGGCCGGCTGGGCGGCGACGGCGGTGGTCAGTACTTCGTCGACGACCGCGACCGGCTGGCCGTGGTACTGGGCGACAGCGACCGGACCGCGCCCGTCGGAGGCCCGTTCGGTGCGGGGCGGATCCGGATGAGCGCGGTCTCGGTGAGCCGGGACGAGAAGCGGGGTGCGGGGGTGTCGCTGGACGGCCGGTCGCTGTTCGTCGCTCCGCTCGCCGCCGACACCGGGCTCGGCGACCCCGTGGTGACCAGCGGCGCGCAGCGGGAGAGGGACGGGCTGACGGCTCCGAGCTGGGACGGACTCGGCGACCTGTGGGTGGCCGACCGCGATCCGGACGGGCCCCGGCTGCTGTGGCTGCGCGGGGGCCAGGAGGAGGCGAGGGAGGTCGAGGTGGCCGGCCTCGGCCGCGGCCGGATCGAGGCGCTGAGGGTCTCCTCGGACGGTGTGCGCATGGCACTGCTGGTCAGCGAGGGGGACCGGACGACCCTGCGGCTCGGACGCATCGAGCGGGAGGAGTCCGAGGACGGGGAGCCCATGGCGACCGTGGAGGGCCTGCGGCCCATCGCTCCGCGGATGGAGGAGGTGCTGGACGCCTCCTGGGCGGGCGACAGCAGGCTGGTGGTCGTCGGCCGGGAGTCGAAGGGCGTGCAGCAGTTGCGCTACACGGCGACGGACGGCTCCTCGGCCGGCCCCCCGACGCTGCCCGGGCTCAACGGGGTGACCGGTGTGGCGGCCTCGGAGAACGGCGACGAACCGCTGCTGGCCGACACCGGGGAGGGCATCGCCCGGCTCGATCGCGCCGAGTGGGAACTGGTCACGGACAAGGGGTCGATGCCTGTCTACCCGGGGTAGTCATCCCGGTATGTTCGGTATGCGGGAATGGTGGCGGGAACTGGCCGATCTGGTGCTGCCCGCCGACTGCGCCGGGTGCGGACTGCCGCGCACCGGTCTGTGCGCGCGGTGTCGGGAACTGCTGCGCGGTTCCGGGCCTCGGCTCGTGCGGCCGGACCCGCCGCCGGACGGCCTGCCGCCGGTTCACGCGTGCCTGGCCTACGCCGACGAGGTACGGGCGGTGCTGCTCGCGCACAAGGAGCGCGGCGCCCTGCGGCTGGCGGCTCCGCTGGGAGCGGTGCTGGCCGGCGCGGCGGGTGCGGCGGCTCAGGAGACGGCACCGGGGGGAGCGGCGCCGGGAGGCGCGGCACGGGAGGGGAGGAGGCCGCTGCTGCTGGTTCCGGTGCCCTCCGCGCGGCGCTCGGTGGCGGCGCGCGGTCACGACCCGGTACGGAGGATGGCGCTTGCGGCGGCCGGCGAACTCAGACGCGCCGGGCGGCCGGCGCGGGTCCTGCCCGTGCTGCGGCAGCGGCGCACCGTGGCGGACCAGGCGGGGCTGGACGCCCGGCAGCGCCTGGCCAACCTGGCCGGAGCCCTGGGCACGGCCGCCGGTGCGGGACGGCTGCTGGCGCAGGGCCCGGTGGTCGTGGTGGACGATCTGGTGACCACGGGCGCCTCGCTCGCGGAGGCGGCGCGGGCGCTCGGCCGGGCCGGCGGCACAGTGGTCGGCGCGGCGGTGGTGGCGGCCTCGCGGCCCGGCAACCCCTAGCACCACATCGGCCGGGGTCCACCCCGCTCGCCGCTCCCGCTGGTCTCGCACCGGCGTGCGGGCGCTCACCCGGCAGGTGTCCGCGGGGGCGTACCCCGGCCGGGAATGGGCAGTGTGGTCCGTACGGGTGGAACCGCCGGCGGGAGCACCTGCCTCCCGGCCCGAAGGCGGAGCCGCCCGCGATCGGAGGTAGGTGCCGACAGGGGGTGCCGAGTTTCCTCCGGCAGGGGTAGGTTCGGTTGTGAGGAATGGCGAGAGTCGTTCCGTACGGCGGGACATGTGCGCTCCAGGGCGTTCACCCGGCTTTGCCGGCCAATCTCCCGGAAACGGGAGGGTGGCGGTCTTCCCGACCGGGGAGGAGGAGGTGAAAGTCGCAACCCGACGTAGGGCCGGACGGTGACGGGCGGGAGCCCGCATCTTCCGGACTCAGTGCACAAAGGGCGTGCTCCACCGCTCAGGCGGCGGAGGTGCCCGGGAACGGAGTTCTGCGTGGACATCGTCGTCAAGGGCCGTAAGACAGAGGTGCCGGAGCGGTTCCGCAAGCACGTGGTCGACAAGCTCAAGCTGGACAAGATCCAGAAGATCGACGCCAAGGCGATCCGCCTCGACGTCGAGGTGTCCAAGGAGCCCAACCCGCGTCAGGCCGACCGCTCCGACAGGGTTGAGATCACACTGCGCTCCCGCGGTCCGGTGATCCGCGCCGAGGCGGCGGCGGCCGATCCCTACGTGGCGCTGGATCTGGCCACGGAGAAGCTGGAGTCGCGGCTGCGCAGGCAGCACGAGAAGCGGGTCTCCGCGCGCAAGGGCAACGGCCACCACCGGATCCCGGCGCGCGACGTGGCCGTGACCGTGCCGAACGCGGCGACCGTCGGCGAGGACGGCCGGCTCGGACCGCAGCGCACGACGGTCGAGGAACCGCCCGCCACCACCAAGGTGGGACCGCTGGAGGTCCAGGGGGAGGGCCCCCTGGTCGTCCGGGAGAAGACCCACGCGGCGGCCCCGATGTCGTTGGACCAGGCCCTGTACGAGATGGAGCTGGTCGGGCATGACTTCTACCTGTTCGTCGACTCCGAGACCAAGCTGCCGAGCGTCGTCTACCGACGGCACGGCTACGACTACGGCGTCATCCATCTGGAGCCCGACCCCTTCGTGGAGGAGGCACCGCAGGGCGCCGGAGGCGCTCTGCGTGGCTGATAACAGTCGCTGACACCGCGCACCGGACCCGCCCCCGGCCGAACGAGGAATTCGGCCGGGGGCGGGGGCATGGAATCATGGCCACGTCCAACCGGCGCCCTGCACCGGCCGGTTGGCGCTGCGTAGCCTGGCTGCAGGGGGAGGAACGATGGCGGACAGCTTCGGGCCCGTGACGCCCGGCGCGCGGGACGGCGGCCGGGGCGCCGCACCCGTGGACGCGGGGACGGCGGACCTGCGCAAGGAGCCCATCCGAGTCCTGGTCGTCGACGACCACGCCCTCTTCAGACGCGGGCTGGAGATCGTCCTCGCGCAGGAGGAGGACATCGAGGTCGTCGGCGAGGCGGGGGACGGGGCCGAGGCCGTGGACAAGGCCGCCGACCTGCTCCCCGACATCGTGCTGATGGATGTGCGGATGCCCCGGCGCGGCGGTATCGAGGCATGCACCTCGATCAAGGAGGTGGCCCCCAGCGCGAAGATCATCATGCTGACGATCAGCGACGAGGAGGCCGACCTCTACGACGCGATCAAGGCGGGGGCCACCGGCTACCTGCTCAAGGAGATCTCCACCGACGAGGTCTCCACCGCGATCCGCGCGGTCGCCGACGGGCAGTCGCAGATCAGCCCGTCGATGGCGGCCAAGCTGCTCACCGAGTTCAAGTCGATGATCCAGCGCACCGACGAGAAGCGGCTGGTGCCCGCGCCGCGCCTGACCGACCGGGAGCTTGAGGTGCTCAAGCTCGTCGCCACCGGCATGAACAACCGCGACATCGCCAAGGAACTCTTCATCAGCGAGAACACCGTGAAGAACCACGTCCGCAACATCCTGGAGAAGCTCCAGCTCCACTCCCGGATGGAGGCCGTGGTCTACGCGATGCGGGAGAAGATCCTGGAGATCAGGTGAGGCGGGCCGACCCGCGCCGGGTCGGCCCGCACCGCACCGGTCCTGCCGAACGCGCCGGGTGAACCGGGCGCACCGGAGGCGGCGGGCGCGTCAGTCGAGGGCCGCGGTGAGGGCCGCGGCCAGCGCCGGGTCGTCGCAGCGCTCGACGCGGACCGCGTCGCAGCCCACCCACCCGGCCGCCTCCCGCAGCG
>NZ_JAKMAY010000362.1:0-5078 GCF_022015835.1 Streptomyces sp. ICN903
CCCTGACCCCCACCAGCGGAATGCGGCTGACCCCGCCCCTGATGCGGCACTGGGAGGACTTCCCCCTCGACCGGGCCCTTCAGGAGGCCACCGGGCTGCCGGTGGTCTCCGACAACGACGCCACGGCCGCCGCCCTGGGCGAGCACTGGTCCGGAGGCGTCGGCGCGGCCGCGACCTTCGCCGCGCTGTACATGGGCACCGGCATCGGCGCGGGCCTGCTGGTCGACGGGATGGCCTACCGCGGCGCCAGCGGCAACGCGGGCGAGATCGGCCACAGCTGCCTGGCCGTGGACGGCCCGCGGTGCTGGTGCGGGGCCCGGGGCTGCGTCGAGGCCCTGGCCGGGCCCTCCGCCGTCGTCACCGCCGCCCGCGCCGACCGGGCCCTGGCCCGCGCGGCCGGACTGGACGGCGACCCCGGGCGCCGCCGGCCGTCGGTGACCGCGGACTTCGCGGCCGTCACCCGCGCCGCGCGCCGCGGCGAGCCGGGGGCACGCGCCCTGCTGGAGCGCTCGGCGCGCTATCTGGCGGTGGCCGCCCGCACCCTGGCCAACGTCATGGACCTGGAACTGCTGGTGCTCACCGGCCCGAGCCTGGCGATCGCGGGTTCGGTCTACCTGCCGGTGGTACGGGAGGAACTGGACCGCGCCTTCTTCTCCCGTGCGGCGCACCCCGTCGCCGTCCGGCTCTCCCGCTCGGCCGCCACCGCGCCCGCGATCGGCGCCGCGGCCCTGGTGCTGCAGTCCGAGCTCGTACCGCTGCGCCAAGGGCTGCGCCTGCCGGAGAACCTCGCCGACTCCGAGCCCGCCCCGGTGGAGCGGTCCAGCGCCTGAGGCGGCAGGAGCGGCCGCAGCGGCCGGGTCCCGCGGCGGCTTCGCGGGACCCGGCGACGGCCGTACGCACTGCCCGGCGACGGCCGGCCGTCTCAGGCGGCGGTCACCCGCACCCCCTCGCCACGGCCGGCGCGGTCGGTGCGCTCGAACAGGGAGCCCAGCGCCCACGCGCCGGGGCCGAGCGCGGCGACGAGGAGGAAGGCCCAGCAGAACATCGCCGCCGCCTCCCCGCCGTTCTGTATCGGAAAGAGCGCCTCGGTCTGGTGCTTGACGAAGTAGGCGTACGCCATCGAGCCGGAGCAGAGCAGCGCGGCGACGCGGGTTCCGACGCCTAACATCACCAGGCCGCCGGCGACGAGTTGGATGGCGGCCGCCCACCAGGCGGGCCACTGGCCGACCCCGGGCACCTGGCCGCCGTGGGGTCCGCCGAGCACGTCGAACAGGGTCGCCGCACCGTGGCAGGCGAACAGCAGCCCCACCACGATCCGGTAGAGCCCGAGCACATGGTCCCTGTACCTGTCCAGCAGTTCCATCGAGTGTCCTCTCTCGGCCGTCCTGCCGCCGCTCACCGCGTACCCGCGGGTGCCGCGACGGCCATGTCGTAAGCGAGCTGGGGGATGAACCGACCGGCCGGCCCGGCACAGCCGTCCGCCTCGCCGGGGAGCTTGACCCACAGGAAGGCGGCGATCCTCTCGTCGCCGGTCCGGTCGGTCGTCGGGGTGCCGACCGCCCGTCCCGACGGATCGCACCACTGGCCTCCGGCGGGCCCGTTGCCGTTGCGGCTGGTGTCGATCACCGCACGCAGGTCCGGTGATCCGATCGCGTCCAGGACCGCCTTGGCGTAGGCGGTCTCGTCGGCGGTGCGGTTGTAGTTGGAGACGTTGGTGGAGATGCCGTCGGCGCTCTCGGTGATCCCGGCCGCCTTCAGCCGGGACGCCATCTCCGCGGGCGGGTGCCAGTTGGAGTGCGCGGCGTCGAAGTACACCTTCGCCCTGGGCGACGCCGCCTTGAGTGCCTTGCCCGCGTAGGCCATCGACTCCCGGGTCCGGGCCTGCTGCTCGGCGCTCTGGCAGTTCGTCATCAGGGCCAGGACGTCCGGCTCGACGACGACGGCGGCCGGCCGGCCCTCCAGCCCGGCGGCCAGCTCGTCGATCCACTGCCGGTAGGCGGAGTGGCTGGAGGCCCCGCCTCCGCTGGCGCCGCCGCAGTCGCGGTTGGGCATGTTGTAGACCACCAGGATCGGGATCCCGCCCGCCGCCTCGGCGGCCGTGACGAGCGAGTCCACCTCGGCGCGGACCGTGCCTGTGTCGGTCGTGGTGAACCACTGGCCCTGCGGGACGGAGGCGATCCGGTCGCGGATCACCGGCGCGCGCGGGTCTCCCGGGTTGGCCGCCACCCAGCGGGCGGCCTGGGTGTCGGGGTTGACGTAGTAGGGCGAGGACGCGTCGGCGGCCGCCTGCGCGGCCTCGCCCGGCAGGAGCAGGGCCGTACCGGCGGCCGCCAGCGCGGCCGCGGCCAGCGCGAGCGCGCGACCGGCCAGGGGGAAGGTGTTGCGGAGCATGCGTACTCCTCGGTGGGGGGAAACGGACCGCCGCTCGCCGGCGACCCGTCGCGACTCCGAAGGCCCCGGCCCCGCTCCCGCACGGCCGGGACGGGGTGCTTCCGCATCACGCGGAAGCCCGGAACCCGGCCGGACGCGAGGGCCCGGAGAGCACGGTCACCGGATCGGCGGTGCGGCGCCGCGGTGGACGCCGACCGTCGGCGGCCGACCGCCGACCCGGAGCATGTGACCTGACAAACTGATGGGAGCGCTCCCAGAGAGAGTAATGACACTGAGTCCGGCGTCAAGGGAAACTGCACGACAATCGAACGGAAAAACCTCTCCGAACAGGTGCGCGTCGACAGACGAGGCGTCACGGCGCCTTTCGGAGGCACCCTCCTTCGCCGACATTTGCATGGGAGCGCTTCCAAGGACGGGTTCCGGAGTGCCCTCTCCCCCTCCCGCCCTCTCCCCCGGCCCCCTCTTCTCGCGTGTCGGAAGGAGCGCCCCGGGGCAGGGGGACGGTGCCCCTGACCGCCACCGGCCGTCGCGGGTGGGGCGACCGGTGATGCGAGCACGAGAACGGAGTGGCCCGTGGAAGCGATCGACCCGGCCTACGGAACGACGACACTGCTGCTGATGGCCGCGGGCGCCGTGGCCCTGCTGCTGTTCCTGATCATGAAGGTGAGACTGCACGCCTTCGTGTCTCTGGTCCTGGTGAGCGTACTGACCGCGATCGCGGTCGGTTTCCCCCTGGCCGACATCCCCGACGTCCTGATGTTCGGCTTCGCCGACACCATCGGCTCGGTGGCGCTCCTGGTCGCCTTCGGAGTGATGCTCGGCCGGCTGCTGGAGATCACCGGCGGCGCCCAGGTGCTGGCCGACACCCTGATCAACCGCTTCGGGGAGCGCCGGGCGCCGCTGGCGCTGGGCACGGCCGCGCTCCTGTTCGGCTTCCCGATCTTCTTCGACGCCGGGCTGGTGGTGTTCCTGCCCATCATCCTGACCGTGGCCCGGCGCTTCGGCGGCTCGCTGCTGCTGTACGCCCTGCCCGCGGCCGGCGCCTTCGCCGCCATGCACGCCATCGTCCCGCCCCACCCGGGACCGGTCGCCGCCTCCGAGGTGCTCGGCGCGGACATCGGACTCACCCTGCTGGTGGGCCTCCCGGTCGCGGTCGTGTCGTGGTACGTCGGCGTCCTGCTGGTCTCCCGCTTCCTCGGCTCCCGCATCCACGTGTCGCTGCCCGACGTGGTCTTCGGCGAGGCCCGCGACGCCCGCGGACGAGGCGAGGCGGACCGCGCGGACGGCGCCGGCGAGGAGCGGCTCGGCGAGCGGCCGCCGTCCTTCGGCACGGTCCTCGGCCTGCTGCTGATCCCGCTGGTGCTGATCTCCTTCGACACCGTCCTGAGCACGCTGGCCACCGCGGGCGTCATCGACGAGGGCGAGGACTGGGCGGAGTTCCTGGGCCTGCTGGGCTTCACCCCGGTCGCCCTGCTGATCACCGTCATCGCCGCGATCCTCGTGCTGGGGCGTCCGCGCGCCCCGATGGGAAAGGTCGGCGACATCGTCGACGGCGCCCTGGGGCCGATCTGCTCGATCATCCTGATCACCGGCGCGGGCGGCATGTTCGGCGGTGTGCTGGAACTGTCCGGCATCGGGAGCGCGCTCAGCGACTCCCTGTCCGGCCTGGGCATGTCCCTGATCATCCAGGCGTTCGTGATCGCCACCCTGCTGCGTGTCGCCCAGGGCTCGGCCACGGTCGCCCTGACCACCGCCTCCGGCCTGATCGCCGGGGCGGCCCGCGCCGCGGAGCTGAGCGATCTGAGGCTCACCCTGCTGGTGGTGGCCGTCGCGGCGGGCGCCACGGTGCTCTCACATGTGAACGACTCCGGGTTCTGGCTGGTGAGCCGCTTCTTCGGGATGGACGTCAAGACCACCCTGCGGACCTGGACGGTGATGGAGACGACCCTGGGCCTGTCGGCGTTCCTGATCGCCCTGGGCCTGTGGACGGTGGTGTGACTTCCGGCCCCGCACCGGCCCGCCGCCGGTGCGGGGCCGACGCGGACCGGCGTCCGGCCGTCACCGCCCTTCGGCGGCGGCCAGGTCGTCGTAGACCAGCAGACCGTCCTCCCGCAACCGCGCCCCCGGTGTCGGCCGGTGCGGCATGAGCCTGCCGTCGTGCATCAGGTGCCGTACGTCCGCTCCCGCGGTCAGGACCGCGGCGTCGGCGATCAGCCGGCGATGGCAGCGCCACCACACCGACTCCGAGCACATGACCGCCGTGGCGGTCCGTGCGGCGTCCCTCAGCACTCCGTCCAGCGCATCCCGGAAGGAGGGGTCCCGGGTGTGGGCGGCGTATCCGCGGAAGGAGGCGTTGCGCCACACGGTGTCGGGTGAATCGGCCGGTGGCCTGCGGAAACCACCCAGCTCCTTCTCCCAGCGGTAGGCGATGCCATGCCCCGGCAGCCACCGCGCGAGCCTGTCGCGGGCGAGGTCCGGGTCGCGGCGGCTGCCCGGAGCGGTGCGGACGTCCACCACCAGGTCGATACCCGCCTCCGCCAGCAGCCCGGCCAGCCTCTCCCGGTCCGCCGTGCCGTGCCCCACGGTGTACAGGACCGGGGCCGGCTCCGGGCCCTCCGGCATGGCTCCTCCTCCCGTCGTCCGCCGCGCTCCGACCGCCCTTCCCGCCTTCCCCTCGGCTCCCCTCC
>NZ_JAKMAY010000363.1:0-5051 GCF_022015835.1 Streptomyces sp. ICN903
GGCCCGGCCACAGCGCCACCGGAAGCCGCTCACCGGCCTCGTACGACACCGGCGCCTCGACGGCCACCTCCGCCCTCGCGCCCCCGCCGCCGCCCTCCGGCGCGAACGGCCCCGTGCACGTCCACCCGTCGCACTCGGCGACGGTCATCGTGCCGCGCACCGCGCCTCGTTCGGCCACCGCCTGCCGCGTCCCGTCGAGGGAGACCCACACGCCGGCCATCAGCAGCACCGCCGCCACCACGCCCATCAGCGCCGCCCTCGCCAGCAGCAACAGGCCGTACGCGCTCTCACCGGCCCGGCGCACCCGGCCGCGCCTGACGGAGGTGCCCAGGAACCCAGGAGACATGGCGGGATCCTGGGGCACCGGGAAGCGGACGGTCAACCTCCACGCGCCCCCGGCGTACGCCCGGGGGCCCCACGCTCCGGGAACGGCTCGTGCCCGGCTCAGGAGTTGTACGTGCCCTGCGCCCGCTCCAGACCGTCCACCAGCAGGCACTCCACGGCGTCGGCGGCCCGGTCCACGAAGTAGTCGAGCTCCTTGCGCTCGGCGGAGGAGAAGTCCTTCAGCACGAAGTCGGCCACCGGCATCCGGCCCGGCGGGCGGCCGATGCCGAAGCGCACCCGGTGGTAACCGGGACCGAGCGACTTGGTGATCGACTTCAGCCCGTTGTGGCCGTTGTCGCCGCCGCCCGCCTTCAGCCGAAGCACCCCGTAGTCGATGTCCAGCTCGTCGTGGACCACGACCAGATGCTCCAGCGGCACCTTGTAGAAGTCGCGCAGCGCGGTGACGGGGCCGCCCGAGAGGTTCATGTACGACATCGGCTTGGCCAGCACCACCCGGCGGCTCCCGGCGCCGGGAGCGCCCAGCCGGCCCTCCAGCACCTGCGCCCGCGAGCGGTGCGCCTTGAACTTCCCCCCGATCCGCCCGGCCAGCAGATCGGCGACCATGAAACCCACGTTGTGCCGGTTCGCCGCGTACTCGGGGCCGGGATTGCCCAGGCCCACCACCAGCCAGGGGGCGTCGGCGTCGCTCATCGTCGTCTCTCTCCTACAGCAGACCTACCGCGGACCTACAGGGGAAGCACCACGGCCGCCGGCCCGCGCCCACGGCGCGGGCCGGCGGCCGGAGAGGAAGAGGGGTGTGAACCCCGCGGATCACTCCGCGGCGCCCTCGCCCTCGGCGGACTCGCCCTCCGCGGGCGCCTCGGCCTGCGCGGCCAGCACGTTGAGGACGACGGTGTCCTCCTCGACGGCCAGCGAGGAGCCCTTGGGCAGCGGGATGTCCTTGGCCAGGACGGAGTCGCCGGCGGCCAGGCCCTCGATGGAGACCGTCACGGACTCCGGGATGTGGGTCGCCTCGGCCTCCACCGGCAGCGTGTTCAGCACGTGCTCCAGCAGGAACTGGCCCGGGGCCAGGTCGCCCTCGGTGTGGACCGGGATCTCGACGGTGACCTGCTCGCCCCGCTTGACGACCAGCAGGTCGATGTGGACCAGGAAGCCGCGGATCGCCTCGCGCTGCACGGCCTTGGGGATCACCAGCTCCTGGCGGCCCTCGATGTCCAGCGTGATCAGCACGTTGGAGGTCTTCAGGGCCATCATCAGGTCGTAGCCGGGAAGGGCCACGTGCACCGGCTCGGTGCCGTGCCCGTAGATGACACCGGGGACCTTGTCCTCGCGGCGGAGCCTGCGGGACGCGCCCTTGCCGAACTCCTTGCGGACCTCGGCGGAGATCTTGACGTCAGCCATGACGCACTCCTCGTCTCTCAAGTCGGTTCTGTGGCGGTTGCCAGAGCTACTCGGCCACGACTGACCTGCTGCGAAGAGCGCGTCGATAACGGATCACCGTGCCACCGCGGACACGGCTCCCTCGCCGAGCAACTCCACGAGTCTACCGCCCCGGGGAAGCGGGAGCGGACACGGCAGGGGGCGCCGTACCGGACACCCGCCCGGTACGGCGCCCCGCCGAACCGTTACGCCTGCTCGTCGAAGAGGCTCGTCACCGAGCCGTCCTCGAACACCTCGCGCACCGCGCGGGCGATCGTCGGCGCCATCGACAGCACCGTGATCTTGTCGACGTCCACCTCGCTCGGCGTCGGCAGGGTGTTGGTGAAGATGAACTCGCTCACCTTGGAGTTCTTCAGCCGGTCCGCCGCCGGGCCGGACAGCACACCGTGCGTGGCCGCCACGATCACGTCCTCGGCACCGTTGGCGAACAGCGCGTCGGCGGCCGCGCAGATCGTGCCGCCGGTGTCGACCATGTCGTCCACCAGCACACACACCCGGCCCCGCACGTCGCCGACGACCTCGTGGACGGTCACCTGGTTCGCCACGTCCGGGTCGCGGCGCTTGTGCACGATCGCCAGCGGCGCGCCCAGCCGGTCGCACCAGCGGTCGGCGACCCGCACCCGGCCCGCGTCCGGCGAGACCACCGTCAGCTTGGAGCGGTCCACCTTGCCGCCCACGTAGTCCGTCAGCACCGGCAGCGCGAACAGGTGGTCGACGGGACCGTCGAAGAAGCCCTGGATCTGGTCGGTGTGCAGATCGATGGTGAGGATCCGGTCGGCGCCGGCCGTCTTGAGCAGATCGGCGACCAGCCGCGCGGAGATCGGCTCACGGCCGCGGTGCTTCTTGTCCTGCCGCGCGTAGCCGTAGAACGGCACGATCACGGTGATGCTCCGGGCCGAGGCCCGCTTGAGCGCGTCCACCATGATCAGCTGCTCCATGATCCACTTGTTGATCGGAGCGGTGTGGCTCTGCATCAGGAAGCAGTCCGCGCCACGGGCCGACTCCTGGAAGCGCACATAGATCTCGCCGTTGGCGAAGTCGAACGCCTTCGTCGGGACCACGCCGACACCGAGCTGCCCCGCGACCTCCTCCGCCAGACTGGGGTGGGCGCGGCCGGAGAAGAACATCATCTTCTTCTGGCCGGTCGTCTTGATCCCGGTCACAACACAATCTCCTTGCGAGCATCGATTCGTCGGGGCGCACCACGGTGTGCGCTTCTCACGGTACGCCCTGGCCGGCGCACTCCCGCCAGGTCATCCCTGGACCACGGAGTCGTCGCCGTCCTCCCGCGCGGCGGCCTGGGCCGCCCGCGCGGCCGCGCTCCCGGGACGCTTGCGGGCCACCCAACCGGCGATATTGCGCTGCTGGCCGCGCGCGACGGCCAGCGAACCGGGCGGCACGTCCTTGGTGATCACGGACCCGGCGGCGGTGTACGCCCCGTCCCCGACCGTGACAGGAGCCACAAACATGTTGTCCGACCCCGTGCGGCAGTGCGAGCCGATCGTGGTGTGGTGCTTGTTCACCCCGTCGTAGTTCACGAACACGCTCGCGGCGCCGATGTTCGAGTACTCGCCGATCGTCGCGTCACCCACGTACGACAGATGCGGCACCTTGGTGCCCTCGCCCACCTCGGCGTTCTTCATCTCCACATACGTGCCCGCCTTCGACTTCGGCCCCAGCCGGGTCCCGGGCCGCAGATACGCGTACGGGCCCACCGAAGCGCCCGGGCCGATCTCCGCCGCCTCCGTCACCGCGTTGGACACCACCGCGCCCTCGCCGACGACGGTGTCCGCCAGCCGGCAGTTCGGCCCGACCTCGCAGCCCGCGCCCAGACGCGTGGACCCCAGCAGCTGCGTACCCGGATGCACCAGCGCGTCCGGCTCGTACGTCACCGTCACGTCCAGCCACGTCGACGCCGGATCCACCACCGTCACACCGGCCAGCATCGCCCGCTCGAGCAGCCGGTCGTTGAGCAGCCTGCGCGCCTCGGCCAGCTGCACCCGGTTGTTGATCCCGACGATCTCCCGGTGGTCGCCCGCCACACACGCGCCCACCCGGTGCCCCTGGGCGCGCAGGATCCCCAGCACGTCCGTCAGGTACTCCTCGCCCTGGCTGTTGTCCGTGCCGATCCGGCCCAGCGCCTCGGCCAGCAGCCGACCGTCGAACGCGAAGACCCCCGAGTTGATCTCCCGGACGGCCCGCTGCTCCTCGGTGGCGTCCTTGTGCTCCACGATCGCCGTCACCGCGCCGTCCTCGGCGCGCACGATCCGCCCGTAACCGGTCGCGTCCGGCACCTCGGCCGACAGCACCGTCACCGCGTTGCCCTGCCCGGCGTGCGCCTCGGCCAGGTTCGACAGCGTCTCGCCGGTCAGCAGCGGGGTGTCGCCGCAGACGACCACCACCGTCCCCGACGGGCGCACCCCGTCGGCCGCCAGCGCCTGGAGCGCCGTGCGCACCGCGTGCCCGGTGCCCCGCTGTTCGGTCTGCACCGCGGTGCGCGCCTTCGCGTCCAGCGCCGCCAGGTGCTCGGTGACCTGCTCGCGGCCGTGGCCGACGACCACCACCAGCTCCTCGGGATCCAGCTCGCGGGAGGTCGCCACCACATGACCCACGAGCGACCGCCCGCAGATGTCGTGCAGGACCTTGGGCCTGGCGGACTTCATGCGGGTGCCCTCACCCGCTGCGAGAACGACGACGGCTGCCGGGCGGTTGGCGCTCACGGGTGTGCCCTTCGGCTTCGGGACGGAACTTCGGACGTCTTGTGGACGGATGGCGGGACGGGCTGCCGGACCGACACGGAACCCACCCGGAGGACCACTCCCGCACACCCGGCGGCCACCGCCGGTTCACGGGAGGGACCGCGGCGGAACCGCGCGGGAAGGTGTGGTGTCATCCGCAGGATACCCGGGGGGACCCGGTCATTCGGCCGGTGCCCCCTGGCCCGGCACCGTCGCGCCGCCCGTACCGCCGGGGCCCTCCGGGCCGCCCGCACCCTCCGCGCTGCCCGAGCCCCCCGCGGCATCCGCGCCGTCCGTGCCGCGCCCGGTGATCGCCGCCAGACTCGCGCGCACATGCGCCATGTGCTGCCGCACCGCCTCCCGCCGCTGCTCGTGCGCCCGCACGATCCGCTCCGTCTCCCGCTCCACACGCTCCTGCCGCAACCGCGCCCGCGCCAGCAGCTCCGCCGCCCGCTCCTCGGCCTCCGCCTGAAGCCGCCGCGCGTCCTCCTCCGCCCCGGCCGCCTCACGCCGCGCCCGCTCCAGAAC
>NZ_JAKMAY010000364.1:0-5048 GCF_022015835.1 Streptomyces sp. ICN903
GGAGCGGGGTCAGCCCGCGCTGCCCTTGCCGATCTCCCAGAAGCGGAAGACGGTGGAGGCGTCCAGCGTCCACTCCAGCCCGGAGATGTCCTCGTGCGCCACGGCGTACTGCTTGCCCTGCCAGACGGGCAGGATCGGCAGGTCCCGGGCGACGATGTCCTGGATCTCGCCGAAGTCCTCGACGGTGGCGGCGCGGTCGCTCGCCGCGGCCGTGCGCGGCAGCAGCTTGGAGGTGATCCGTCCGGCGTCGTAGCCGTTGCCCAGCACGTTGTCCTTACCGAAGAAGGGCGCGGTGAAGTTGTCGGCGTCGGGGTAGTCGGGGACCCAGCCCTTGACGTACACCCCGTACTCGCCCGCCTCGATGCCCTTCTCGTACTCGTCCAGCTCCACGCTCTTGACCTTGGCCTCGAACAGGCCGCTGGCGTTGAGCTGCTGGGCGATCCCCTCGAACTCCCGGACGGTGGCGGGGCCGTAGCGCACGGGGGTGGCCCACAGGGTCAGCTCCACCTTCTCCGTGATGCCCTCGGCGCGCAGGGCCGCCTTGGCCTTGGACGGCTGCGGGCGGCTGCCGTAGGCGTCGAAGAAGGCCGTGTTGTGGCCGGTGATTCCGGCGGGCACGATCGAGTACAGCGGTTCGGCGGTGCGCCGGTAGACGTCGCGGATCAGCGTGGAGCGGTCCAGCAGGTACGCGATGGCCTTGCGCACCCCCGGCTTGCCGGTGACCGGGTGCTCCATGTTGAAGACCAGGTGGTGGACCTCGGCGCTGGTGCCCTCGACGACCTCCACCCCGTTCTCGGCGCTCGCCGCCGCGTCCAGGTCGGCGATGTCGTCCATGGCCAGGCCGCGGTAGGCCAGGTCCACCTCACCGCTGCTGAGAGCCTCCTTCAGCGCCGCCTGGTCGCCGTGGAAGAGCCTCATGGTCATACCGGAGTTCCTCACCTCGGCGGGCCCGACGTAGTCCGGGTTGACGGAGAAGACGGCCTCCTTCTCGCCGTAGGAGTCCAGCCGGTACACGCCCGAGCCGACGGCCTTGCCGTCGGTGCGCAGTTCGTCGGCCGGGTAGGCGCGGTGGTCGACGATCGAGCCGGCGCCGGAGGCGATCTTCTGCGGGAAGGTGGCGTCGGGCGAGGCGAGGCGGAAGACGACCGTCTCGGCGTCCGGGGTCTCGATCTCCTCGATGCCCGACAGCATCACGGCGGGGCCGTCGGGGTCGTCGATGCGCAGGGTCCGCTCGAAGGAGAACTTCACGTCCTTCGAGGTGAGCGGGTTGCCGTTGGTGAACTTCAGCCCGTCCTTGAGGACGCACCGGAAGACCTGGCTGCCGTCGTCGGTGAACTCGCAGCTCCGCGCGGCCTCCGGCTGGGGTTCGCCCCCGTTCTTGGGGAAGCTGAGCAGTGACTGGAAGACGTTGTTGAAGACCAGCCAGGACCCCGGGTCGTAGCCGGAGGCGGGATCGACGGCCAGGACCTCGTCGGTCATGCCCATCACGATCCGCTCCCCCTGCCCGGCGCTCGTGCCCTGCTCGTCACCGCAGCCGGTGAGCAGTGCGGCGACCAGGGTCGTACCTACCGCAAGCACCCGGAAACGGGCCCTTTTCCTCACGTTCGCATCCTCATCCGTGGTGTGCCGTTCTCTGAACCCCCGTTCACACAGCCCCGTGCCGCCCCCGGGACCGGAGGCGGCGCGGGAGAAGCTCAGTCCTGGACGCCTCGGCCCAGCTCCCACAACTGGAGTACGGAGGAGGAGTTGAGCGCCCACTCCACCCCGGTGACCCCGTCGCGGGCGGCGACGTACTGCTTGCCCTGCCACAGCGGCAGCACGGGCACCTCCTTGGCGACGATGTCCTGGACGCGGACGAAGTCGTCGACCGCCTCGTCGCGCCGCTCCTCGACCCGGGTGCGCGGGATGAGCTGTTCGCGGATCTCGTTGTTCTCGTACGGGGAGCCCAGGAAGTTGTCCTCGGCGAAGAAGGGCGCGACGAAGTTGTCCGGGTCCGGGAAGTCCGGGAACCAGCCCATGCCGTAGACCGCGTACTCCTGCTCGGCCGAGGCGGGCCGGTAGGTCTTCCACGGCACGCCCTTGGTCTTCGCCCGGAACAGCCCGGAGTCGTTGAGCTGCTCGGCCAGCACCTCGAACTCCTCGGCGGTGGCGGGGCCGTAGTGGTCGGTGGTGTAGGTGAGCTCCACCTCGACCGGGGTGTCGACGCCGGCGCGTTCGAGGGCGGCGCGGGCCGCCTTGACGTCGGGCTCGCCGTAGACGTTGAAGAAGGAGTTGTGGTGGCCGGTCAGCCCGCTGGGGACGATGGAGTACAGGGGCTCGGCGGTCCGTGCGTACACATCGCGCACCAGCTCGCCGCGGTCGACTGTCCGGGCGATGGCCTGGCGCACGGCCTTGCGGCCGACGACCGGGTCGTCTGTGGCGAAGACGAGGTAGCGGATCTCCTGGCCGGACATCTCGACGACGTCGATGCCGTCGCCCTTGTCGCTCCCGAGCCGGTCGATCTGCTCGGGCGACAGGCTCCGGTTCATCACGTCGATGTCACCGTCGCGCAGGGCCTTCTCCATCGCCTCGGAGTCCTCGAAGAAGCGCAGCTCGACACGGTTGTTCCGCGGTTCCAGGTCGCCCTTGTAGGCCTCGTTGCGGGCGAGGACCGCCCGGCCGCCCTCGGCGTCGAAGGATTCCAGGACGTAGGGGCCGGAGCCGGTGAGCGAGTACCCCTCGTGGAGCTTGTCGGCCGAGTAGACCTCGCTGTCCAGGATCGCCGCCGCGGGGGTGGCGAGCTTCTGGGGGAAGGTGGCGTCGGGCTTCTTGAGGTGGAAGACCACCTCGTCCCCGGAGGGCGCCTCGACCCGGTCGAGGTTGCTCAGCAGCGACGCGGGGCCGCCGGAGTCGTCGATGCCGAGCATGCGGTTGACGGAGAACACCACGTCCTCGGCCGTCAGCTCGTGCCCGTTGGAGAACGTGAGCCCCTCGCGGAGGGTGCAGCGGTACTGCGTGCTGCGCTGGTCGGCGAATCCGCACTCCTGCGCGGCCTCCGGCTCCGGCTGGGTGCCCGCCCGCGGCAGACGCAGCAGGGTCTGGAAGGTGTTGCGGAAGATGTTCCACGTACTGACGTCGTAGACCGCCGCGGGGTCGAGCGGAGCGGGCGCCTTCGCCGTGGCCTCGATCCGGTCGGTGGTACCGACGACGATCGTTCCGCCGTTTCCGCCGCCGGCGCTGTCGTTGCCGCATGCAACGACCAGTGGTGCCAGCAGGCCCGCGAGGGCGGGCAGCAGCAGCGTCTTGCGGTTCATCGGTGACGGTCTCCTCGTCCAGCCGGGTTGTCGCCGAATTCTCCGGCCGGGAGACAGACATTAGTAGCCGTGGGGTCCGTCACTTCCCCGGGCCACCGGCGTGGAATTATCACGCTCCGATAACTCCGTCGCACGATCCGATAACCGGACGCCGGAGCGATCGACGCGAGTGGGCATCAAACGGGACACATGGACGCGCGGAAAACGGGCCAACCGCCCTCGCCGCCACCCTGCCCTCCGCCTCGCACCCCGGGTCCGCGTGATGAATGTCACGCGTTCAACCAGCAGGCGAAAAGCAGGAATTCGGCCACCGCATTCGTCACTGATAATGAACGGCCCGCTGCTCACGGTTTTCGATGCATTCATCGTGCAGCGAACGGCGCACGCTCAGTACGCGGAAGCGATCAGGGAGTGCAGAAAAGGCAGATCCACTTCCTCCAGGGACGGTACGACCGTGCGCCGGTGCGCGGGTTCGATCCGCGTCACCGACGGCACCGCCACCACGTGGCAGCCCGCGGCCTCCGCCGAGGCCACACCGGTCGCGGTGTCCTCCACCACCACGCAGCGCCCCGGGTGCGCCCCCAGCCGCGAGGCGGCCAGCAGATACGGGTCCGGGTGCGGCTTGGTCCGCTCCACCTCGTCCCCCGCCAGGGTCAGCGCGAAGTGCTCCGGCCCCAGGGAGACCAGCATCCGGTCGATGACCCGCCGGTGCGAGGCCGACACCAGGGCGGCGGGCACGTCGTGCGCGGCCAGCTCCGTCAGCAGCCGCCGGGCACCGGGCATCAGGGACACCCCGCGCTCGACCCGCTCGATGAACCTGGAGTTGAGCAGCACCGTCAGGTCTCCCAGGGAGATGTCCGCCCCGGTGGCCTGAATCAGATAGGTCGCGCTCCGGGACATCGGCCCGCCGACCACCACCTCACGGTGCTCGTCGGCCAGCGCGTACCCCAGCTCGGCGAACACCTCGACCTCCGTCTCCCACCAGAACCCCTCGGTGTCCACCAGCGTGCCGTCCATGTCCAGCAGAACGGCCTGAAGGCCGGTCGCGGCGGCCCCGGACGCGGTGGACGCGGCGGGCGAACCGGCGGCGGACGGACCCGCCGCGTCCGGTCTCCCCCCTCCGCCGGGAACCCGTACGGGCGCGGAGACGGGAGCCGGAGCACTGCCGCCGAAGGCGGGCGGGACCTCGGCGCGGGAAAGGGGACGAGTCATCCGTGTGCCTCCTACGGGGACGCGAAGGCCGGTCGCCCGCACCTGACGGATGCGGACGACCGGCCTGTACCGGACAGATCAGTCTACGTCGGCCCGCGAACTATCGCGCGTTGAAGTATTTGGCCTCGGGGTGGTGCAGAACGATGGCGTCGGTGGACTGCTCGGGATGGAGCTGGAACTCCTCGGACAGCTTCACCCCGATCCGCTCGGGCTGGAGCAGCTCGGCGATCTTGGCGCGGTCCTCCAGGTCCGGGCAGGCCCCGTACCCCAGCGAGAAGCGGGCGCCGCGGTACTTCAGGGCGAACATGTCCTCGATCGCGTCGGGGTCGTCGCCGGCGAAACCGAGCTCGGCGCGGACCCGGGCGTGCCAGTACTCGGCCAGCGCCTCGGCCAGCTGCACCGACAGGCCGTGCAGCTCCAGGTAGTCGCGGTAGGCGTCCGAGGCGAACAGGTCGGCGGTGGCCTCCCCGATGCGGGAGCCGACGGTGACCACCTGCAAGCCCACCACGTCCGTCTCGCCGGACTCCTTGGGGCGGAAGAAGT
>NZ_JAKMAY010000365.1:0-5035 GCF_022015835.1 Streptomyces sp. ICN903
GCGGGCGGGGTGGGCGTCCCGCCGTCATCGCCGCCGCCACCGTCCCCGCCGCCGCTGCCGACCTGGACGTCCACGCAGTTGTAGAACGCGTTGGCGGTGTCCGCGACGTTCCACACGGCGAGGATCTTGTGCTTGCCGGAGGGCAGGCCGCTCAGGGTGTGCGAGATGTTCGACGGCGGGCGGGTGCCGCCCTGGTCGAACCGCTTGAACAGGACGCCGTCGACGTAGTAGTCCCAGGTGCTGGTGCTGTGCGCGGCGGTCAGCCGCCACTGGAAGGTGACGGTGCTGGAGACCTGGGTCACCGGCCAGTTGCGGCTGTCGTCGTCCAGGAAGGTCCAGCGGGTGCCGCCGCTGCACAGGCGCGAGCCCTTGGGGGCCTCGACGCTCTGCGGCTCGTACTGCAGTCCGTCGCAGCCGGTGACCCGGCCGGTGGCGCAGTGGTCCTGGCGGCTGGGCGGGGAGGTGATCCAGCCGTGGGCACCCGCCGAGCTTGCTGAGGTCATGACAATCGTGAGGGGCAGTGCCAGCGCGAAGGCGAAGAGCGAGGCCAGCAGCCTCGCGGGACTCCTCCGCGCCGTCCGTGCTGTCCGTGGTGCGTGTCCGGTCTGTCGCATGTGGGGGCTCCTCCTCCCTCCGCGCGCGGCCTCCTCGGCCGGCGTGCGGAGCGGTACGGGGGGTGGCGACCTGCCGTGCGCAGGGCCTCGCCGGTGACGATAGATTGGTTCAGACCAATCGTTAAGGGTGACTTCCGGTCCGTTCCCGGAGGGCGTGGTCGGGTGCACGCGGCGCAACGGGGGTCGTCCGGCCGGGCGGAGGAAGCCGGCGGGTGGGCGAAGAAGGCGGAAAAGAGATGTTCTGTCCGCTGACCGAATCCGGTCTGTACCAATGGCCCCTGCCCCTGCCCCTTCCCCGCCGTGTCGCGGCGGGGAAGAGGGCAGGCGCCCTCAGGCCAGGGCGTGGCCGGTGGTGCTGTCCACGTGGCCGGGGATCTCTCCCTCGTGGCGGTCCCCGGTCGAGGCCGTCCCGGTGGGCTCGAACATCAGGATCGACCCGCCGGCCGAGGACGGCTTGTGCTCGGTGCCGCGCGGCACCACGAACACGTCGCCCCTGTGCAGTTCGACGGTCCTCTCACCGCCGTCGGCGTCGCGCAGGGCGATGTCGAAGCGGCCGTCGAGGACGAGGAAGAACTCGTCGGTGTCCTCGTGCACGTGCCAGACGTGCTCACCCTCGGCGTGGGCGATCCGCACGTCGTAGTCGTTCACCCGGGCCACGATCCGCGGGCTGTAGACGTCACTGAAGGAGGCCAGGGCCTCGGCCAGGTTCACGGGCCGCGGCGCGGACTGGGATGCGGGTACGGGTGTCTCGGTCATGGGATCGATTCTCGGTGGTTTCCGCACGCCGCTCCCGGTGTTTCGCGGGAGTGCACGGAGAACGCGGGGCCCGTCCGGCGGTTTCCCGGAGTTCCGCCGAACCGGCCCGCGAACCGGGCCCCGTCGCTGACCTGCCCGGATGTTCACGGATATGACGGACAGTCTGTGGGACGGGAACCCCCAGCCGCTGCGCGACTGGCTGGTGGGCAAAGGAGTGGACGTCGACGGGCTCAAGGGCCTGCCGCACTGGAACGCCGAATCACCCGACGGCGAGCCCGTCGGGGAACCCGAGGGCGGACCGGAGACGGAGCCGGGCGGCGGGCGGCCGCCGGAGGACCAGCGGTCCACCCTCAGAAGGCCCGGGGACCGCTGGCGGAAGGCGTACGAGAGGACGTCGGCGGCCCTGGGGAAGCTCGGGGACGAGCCGCACGGCGTACCGCTGCTGCTGAGCTATCTGCTCCACGAGGTCGCGGAGGCGTGGGAGAGCTCCTACCACTTCGGTCTGCTGTGGGATGTGCTC
This sequence comes from Streptomyces sp. ICN903, assembly GCF_022015835.1. Lineage (NCBI taxonomy): Bacteria > Bacillati > Actinomycetota > Actinomycetes > Kitasatosporales > Streptomycetaceae > Streptomyces > Streptomyces sp. ICN903. The sequence goes on from NZ_JAKMAY010000365.1 coordinate 1,891, forward strand.
GACGCCGTCCGCGACTGCTTCCCCGGCCATCCGACGGCTCTGGCCCCCCGCGCCAGGAGACCGAACCTCCCGGCGGACTGGAGACCCCCGCTGCCCGCCGGCTGGGCGCCCGGCCTCGCCGCCGACCGGACGGCCGCCGGTGCGGTGCTCCATCTGATGGACTCCCTGGACGCCATGATCCGGGCCGAGAACGCGATGGTCAGCGGACTCCCCCGGGTGCAGGCGCCGGCGGCGGAGGCCGCCGCGCGCCACGCCCGGCGGGCCGCGGAGCTGGTGGGCGGACTCCCCGCCGAGCACGCGTGGCTGCGGGAGTACGTGCTGCGGGTGGCGGGCCGGAACGAAGACTTCCGCGCGCTGCCGCTGTCCGTCCCGGACGGGGCCGCCCGCCCGTAGACTGGCGCGTCCCCCTCAGGAAGCCGGCTTCGGGGCCGGCACCCGGACCGGCTCCGGGGCCGGTTCCAGGGCCAGGTCCGCCACGACGGCGGCGTGGTCGGAGGGCCAGACGCCGCCGACCGGGCCGTCGCCCGCCCGCCGCACGTTCGTGACACGGCCGATCCCGCCCGGTCCGGGCGGCCCGACGCGGATGTAGTCGACGCGTGCGCTGGGCCGGAAGGTGGCCGCGACATAGGGGTTGGCCGCGTCCCGGGTCGCGGCCGGGGCGGCCGGATCGGCGTACTCCCAGGCGTCCGGCAGCACCTGGCCCTCGACGGCGGGAGCCGTACGCGAGCCGCCCAGCAGCCGGATCTCGTCGGAGTCGGGCGTCGCGTTGAAGTCCCCGGTGACCACGGGCGGGAAGTTGCTCCCGCCGCGGTGCGCCGCGACGAACTCCGCCAGGGCGGCGACCTGCCGGCAGCGCAGGGCCGAGGCGTGGGCGGCGGAGGTCAGGTGCGTGGTGAAGAACGGCACCGGGCGGCCGGGCGCGTCCAGCAGCGCGTACAGCGCCACCCGCTCGTCGTCGCCCCCGGCCGGGGGCAACGGGGCCGCGGCCCGGTCCGTTATGGGCCAGCGGCTGAGCACGGCGTTGCAGACGCCGACCTCCGGGTCGCCCAGCCGCTCGCGCCACGGCCCGGGGACGTTCCAGGCGACCCAGGCCCAGTGCATGCCCAACTCGCGGGCGAGCCGTCCGGCCAGGTTCTCCCCGCCGCGGGTCCACACCTCCTGCAGGCCGACCGCGTCGGGCCGCGTCTCGCGCAGTGTTGCGAGGATCGCCTCGTACCGCTCCCGCCACGGTCCGAACCGCCACCACACGTTCCACGTCATCACGCGCATCCGCCGCCCGCTCCCTGCTGCCTCGCCCCGGTGGGCCATGGGTGTACCCCGTCCACCGCCCCGCTACCCGCCCGACGTGACGCGCGGCGGTACGCGGGGCGAACGGTTCGGGTACGGCCGCCGCGGCCGGTCAGCGCCGGTCAGCGCCGGTCCATGCCGGTCAGCGCCGGTCCGCGCCGGCCGGCGTCAGTCGGCGGACTCCAGGAAGTCCGCTATCGCCGGGGCGAAGGACGGGTCGCGCACGGCCGTCAGATGGTCGCCGCGCAGGTTCCGCAGTGAGGCGCGGGGGAGCGCGTCGGCGAGCACCCCGGGGCGTGCGGCCAGCGGATCGTCCGCACCCGCGAGCACCAGGGTCGGCACGGTGACGTCCGCCAGCGCGGTCGGGCCCTGGTGCATCGACCTGCCCTGCGCGGCCAGGGCGCGGCGGTCGGCGCCCACCTCGTCCGCCCAGATCCGCAGGCCCGCCATCCGCAGCGGCACGTCGGCCGGGTCGTCCGCCAGCAGCGCCGCCACCACCAGTTCGGGGGGCAGTTCGCGGGTGTCCACACCGCCCAGTTCGACCACCCCGGCCCCCACCCCGCCGACGACCAGCCGGGTGACGCGCTCGTCCCGGGCGGCGGCCAGCAGCGCGGCGACCGCGCCCATCGAGTAGCCCACCAGATGCGCCCGCCTCTCGCCGAGGACGTCCAGCAGGGCCAGCAGATCGCGTGCCATGGTCCTCTCGCCGTAGCGGCGGGCGTCGTGCGGCTTGTCGGAGCGGCCGTGGCCGCGCGCGTCGATGCCGACCACCCGCCGCCCCCGCCGGGTCAGCACCTCGACGACACCGGGCCGGACCCAGTTGGTGTGGGTGTCGGCGATGAAGCCGTGGTGCAGCACCACGACCGGCAGTCCGCCGTCCGTGCCGGGCGCCGGGTCCCAGTGGTGGTAGCGGATGGTCACACCGTCGAAGGAGGTGAACTCTCGTGTCATGGGCCGACCGTAGGACGGCCGGTCGCGGCCCGGCGGCCTCGGGGAGAGCCGTTGTGCGAGCGCACACGCCGCCCGGCCGGCCGCTGGGCGGTGGCCGCGACCTGGCCTTATTGTCATGGACGCTATGTGGGCTCGGTGCTGTCGTGAAGGCAGACCCGGGCGACCTGGAAGTCCCTTCCGAGGAGGGATGCGCGGATGCACGGTGCGAACACCGCACGGAAGGCCGTTGCGGAACTGATCGGCGGCGCACGCGCGGGACGGGGCGGCGCGCTGCTGGTGCGGGCCGAACCGGGACTCGGCGCCGGCGCCCTGCTGGACCACGCCGCCGCCTCCTTCGAGAGGGCCGGCCCGGGCGGCACCGTGCTGCGCGCGAGGGGTGTGGCCGCCGAGACGGCCGTCCCCTACAGCGGACTTCACGCCCTGCTGCGGCCGGTGGCCGACCGGGCGGCACCGGACGACCCGCGCACCGCCGCCCTCGTCCGCGCGCTGACGCTGGGCGCCGCGCCCGCCGACGAGGGGCCGGTGCTGGCCGGACTGCCGGCGCTGCTGCACGACCTGGCCGCCGAGGGGCCGCTGCTGCTGTGCGTCGACGACGCGCACCACCTCGACGCGCCCAGCCGCCGGGTCCTGGGCTTCGCGGCCCGGCGGCTGGGCCCGCCGCTGCCCGTCGCGATGCTGGTCGCGGCGCACTGCGACGGCGCCGAGGACCCGCTGCTGGCCGGGCTGCCCGTGATCACGCTGGAGCCGCTGGACGCCGCGGCCGCCGGCGCGTTCCTGGACGAGCTGCTGCCCGCCGACGCGGACCCGGCCGTACGCGAGGCGCTGCTGCACAGCGGCGGCGGCAACCCCGGCCTCCTCGCCGACCTGGCCGCCTCCCTCACCCCCGCCCAGCTCACCGGCACCGAAC
>NZ_JAKMAY010000366.1:0-4999 GCF_022015835.1 Streptomyces sp. ICN903
GTGCCGTGCCTCTGCGGGGCCGGGTCGGCCGGGCTGGGCCGCCGTAGGATCGGGGCGCCCGTCCACGCCCCTTCCCGGAGGTGCCGGTGTCCCCCGACGAGACCCCCCGCGTCCTGACCGACCTCGACGACCGCATCGCGCGGGCGGCCCCCGGCGAGGGCGGGGCCCTGTGGCGGCTGGCCGAGTCCGGGCGGCAGCTCGACGCGAACCTGGTACGTCTGCCGCCGGGGGCGTCCGTCGGCGAGCACGCCGAGAACGATCTGGACGTGCTGCTGCTGGTGGTCGCCGGCGGCGGGGAGATGGAGGACGGCTCCGGCGGACGCCTGGCGCTCGCGCCCAAGGCCCTGGTGTGGCTGCCGCGCACCTCGCGGCGGGCTCTGCGGGCGGGCCCGGAGGGCCTGGTCTACCTGACCGTCCACCGCCGGCGGCCCGGTATGGCCGTCGGCGTGCGCCCGCCCTCCGCCGAGCGCGCGGCCCCCGGCGGGGACGAGGGCGGCGAGGGGCCGTGCATGCTGGACCGGGTCTGCCCCGCGTGCGGGCGGATGAACGAGCGGGCGGGCTCGGGCGTCTGCGAGCGGTGCGGCGAGCCGCTGCCGTCGCCGGAGGCCGCATGAGGCGCCTCGGCCCGGGACCGGAACACCCCGCCCCGCCGCCCCGCTCGGGCGCTCAGCGCCCCTGGCAGCTGTAGAGCAGCAGGAGCAGGAGGGCCGTGCCTGCCAGACTGACCAGCAGGGAGCCCAGACACCCGGTGCGGTTGGAGAAGAAGACGAACACGGTCTCACCGTCTCAGGGGTCGTCGCGCGGGCGCTCCGGCGGGTGCCGGCGCGCCGGGCCGGTGGCCCGCACCGTCCCTGCTCATGTGTGCCCCGAGCTGCCCGAGAAAAGCACCCGGGCGAGTTCGTCGTCCAGGGAGGGGCGGATCTTCGCCGAGCACGCCCCGCCGGTGGCCTCGTCGACCACCTCGATCACGCAGCGCGCCTCGTGCATCGCCTTGGGGCGGTCGGCCGAGGCGCGCTGGGCGACGCGGTCGAAGAACTCCTGGGTGCTCATCCGCATGCCCGAGGCCGGTTCGTCGGGCGCGTAGGCGACCCTGCGCAGATGCTCGCCGATCTCGCGCGGAAGCTGGGCGGCCAGCTTCTCCGCGACCGTGGCCGGGACGCGTTCCGCGAGGGTCTCCAGGCTGGCCCGGGTGGCGGTCTCGGCCGCGCCGGGGTTGTCCAGCCGGGCGCGTGCCTGTACCTGTCCGAGGAAGGTGTCGTACCGCATGGTCACCTCGTCCCTTCTTCGCTGACCCGGCCCCGGTACCCGGGCCGAAGGGGAGGAAACACCCGGTCGGCGGCTCCGGCCGAGCCCTGTGGCGGCGGGTTCGGGCCGGAGCCGGACCGGTGGGGACAGCCGGGTCAGGAACCGGCGCAGACGGTGTCCGGTACGGCCGGGGAGCCGGTGGCCGTGAAGCCGAACGTCGCCGAGCCGTCTGGGGCCAGCCGCGCGTTCCAGTCCACGCCGGTGGCGATCACGGTGTCGCCGGAGCGGGTGAGCCTGGCGTTCCAGACGCTGCCGAGCGTGAACCCGCCCTGCGCCGTCCAGCGCACCTGCCAGCCGTCGACGGGGGCGGAGCCGTTGTTGCGCACCGTCACCTCGGCCTGGAAGCCGCCCGACCACTGGTTGACGACCCGGTAGTCGGCGGTGCACGGCGCCTGCCCGGGGTTCTCCGGGTCGCCGGGCTCCTCCGGGTCCTCGGGTTCCTCCGGGTCCTCCGGGCCGGCGTCGGTGTAGGTGAGTCCGTACCCGTAGGGGAACAGCGCGTCCTTGCCGTCGCCGTCGTTGACCGGCTGCTGGCTCGCGGACCGCATCCAGGTCACCGGGAGCCTCCCCGTCGGCGCGTGGTCGCCGTAGAGCACGTCGGCCACCCCCGCGCCCTCGGTGCCCGGCAGCCAGGAGGCGAGCAGCGCGTCCCAGCCGCCGAGCTGCCCCGCGATGTCCAGCGGGCGGCCGGAGACGAGCACGACCACGACCGGCACCCCGGACGCCCTCAGCCGCGAGAGGGTGGCCAGGTCCTCCTGGTCCAGGCCCATCGGGCCGGGCCGGTCGCCCTCCATCTCCGCGTACGGCTTCTCGCCGACGACGGCCACGGCCACGTCGTAGGAGCCGTCGATGCCGTTGCCGTGGCGGTCGTAGGCGACCTTCGAGGGGTCCGAGGCCGCGGCCCGCATGCCCTCCACGATGGTGGTGCCCGGCGTGATGTCGCCGGAGGAGCCCTGCCAGGTGATGGTCCAGCCGCCGCTCTGGTTGCCGATGTCGTCGGCGTTCTTCCCCGCCACGAAGACCTTCGCCGACTCGGCCAGCGGCAGCAGTCCGCCGGAGTTCTTCAGCAGCACCTGGGACTTGCGCACCGCCTCACGGGCGAGTTCGCGGTGGGCGGCGGAGCCGATCGTGGAGGTGTGGGAGCGGTCGGTGTAGGGGTTCTCGAACAGACCCAGCTCGAACTTCTTGGCCAGGATGCGGCGGTTGGCGTCGTCGACGCGCTCCATCGGAACCCGTCCGGCCCGCACCTCGCCGCGCAGCAGTTCGATGAACCTGCGGTAGTCGTGGGGCACCATCACCATGTCGATGCCGGCGTTCACCGCGTCGCGGACCTCGGAGGCGGTGAAGCCCTCCCGGCCGTCGAGCTGGTCGACGCCCGCCCAGTCGGACACCACGAAGCCGTTGAAGCCCAGTTCGCCCTTGAGGACGTCGGTGATCAGGTAGCGGTGGCCGTGCAGTTTCGCGCCGTTCCAGCTGCTGTAGGAGACCATCACCGAGCCCACGCCCCGCTCCACCGCCTCGCGGAACGGCGGCAGATGGACCGCGCGCAGCTCGGTCTCGCTCAGCTCGGTGTTCCCCTGGTCGTCGCCGCCGGTGGTGCCGCCGTCGCCGATGTAGTGCTTGGCGGTGGCCAGGACCGAACCGGGAGCACTGAGCGAGGCGCCCTGGAGGCCGTCGATCAGCGATGTCATCGCACCGGGCAGTTCGGGCGTCTCGCCGAAGGACTCGTAGGTGCGTCCCCAGCGGTCGTCACGGGCCACGCACAGGCAGGGCGCGAAGGTCCAGTCGATGCCGGTGCCGGAGACCTCCTCGGCGGTGGCCCGCCCGATCCGCTCCACCAGGGCGGGGTCGCGGGCGGCCCCGAGCCCGATGTTGTGGGGGAAGATCGTCGCGCCCCGTACGTTGTTGTGGCCGTGGACGGCGTCCACGCCGTAGATCATGGGGATGCCCAGCGGGGTGGACAGAGCGGTGCGCTGGAAGGAGTCGTACATCTCCGCCCACGCCTGGGGGGTGTTGGGCGTGGGGGCGGAACCGCCGCCGGACAGGACGGAGCCGATGCGGTAGGCCGCCAGGTCGCCCGGCCGCGCCTCCAGAGCGCCGCGGTCGACCTGGGTCATCTGGCCGATCTTGTCGTCGAGGGACATGCGGGACAGCAGGTCCTCGACGCGGTCGTCCACCGGCAGGGCCGGGTCCTCGTAGGCGGGCGGCGCCTCGGCCGACGCCGCTGCGGGGGCGCCGTTCAGGCTGCAGGCCACCATCAGGCTCACCGCCGCTCCCGCGGTCAGCCGCCTGAGCCGGCCGCGCAGCGCGGTGCCGGCCGGTGTCCGTCCTCCCCCGCGCTCAGGGGTTCCTCTCGTCGTCCGTCGTCTCATCGCGGTGCCGTCCTTCCGGTGGGGCCGCGCTCCGGGCATGCGGCCTGTGGGGGGCTTTCCGGCCCCGGCCGGCGGCCACCGGGCCGGACGTCCGGCCCCGGCGGAGGAGACACCGGGGCCGGACGCGGAACCGGTCCGGCGGCGCGCCCTCATCGCGCCGCCGGGCCGGGGGTTCCCGACCGGGGCTCCAGGCGCGGGGAGCATCCGGGCGGGTGGTCGCGGTTCAGGGGCGCAGCGGCGGCTCCGCGTTGCGCACCAGTTCCAGCGCCTGCTGCGGGAACCACTGGCCTGCCGCCGGATCGACCATGCCGCGCGCGGGGTCCTCGGGCCCCTCGGTGCCGCGCAGGCACAGGCCGTCCGACTCACCGGGGATCTTGATCCACAGGCGGGCGTCGTGCAGCGGGTCGCCGGTGCGGGTGGTCGGCCGTGCGCCCAGGCCGCGGTCCGGCGGGTTGCACCAGTCCTGCGGGTCCGGGTACTGGTCCGTCGGCGGGGTCCAGGGGCCCTTGCCGTTGCGGCTGGTGTCGGTGACGAAGTGGGGCTGGTCGGCCGGGTCGGCGGTGACGTTCTCCTCCAGCCAGGCCCGGGCGTCGTTCCTGTCCGACCACTGGTCGGGGCAGGCGGCCACGTCGCCGCCGCCCTGGACGTACTCCACGCAGCCGGAGACCAGCTTGCCGTACCAGGCCAGTTCGTCGTCGGCCCGGTAGTTGGACGCGTTGAGGTAGAAGCCGGCCGTCCGCTCGATGCCGGCCTCGACCAGCCGGGGCACGATGGACCTCACGCTGTGCCAGCCGCTGTGGCCGGCGTCGAGGTAGACGGTGGTGCCGGGCCGGGCCGAGAGGGTCTCGACGGCGTAGTCGAGCTCCGCGTAGCGGGCGGCGGTCAGGGTTCCCTCGTCGTCGTCCTGGCCGCAGTCGGAGGGCAGCAGGGCGAGGGAGTCGGGCTCCAGGACGATCAGCGCCCTCTTGCCGCCGATGCCCCTGGCGACCTCGTCGATCCAGGCCTTGTACTCGGCGGTGTTCGCCGCGCCGCCCGCCGAGTACTGCGAGCAGTCGCGCCCGGGGACGTTGTAGAGGGCGAGCACCGGCAGGGCGCGCTTGCGGGCGGCGTCCCGCACGATGCGGGCCACCTCCTGCCGGATGCGGCTGTCGTCCCCGTTGCCGTTGAGCCAGACCGCCTGAGGGGTGGTCACCATCCGGGCGACACCGGCGGCGTCCCGGTACTCCCGCGCCTCCACCAGCTCCCTGATCTGCGTGTACGCATCGGGGTTGGCCGGCGGTACGTACAGGCGCTCCCCGCCCCGTCCCCCCTTCCGCGTCTCC
>NZ_JAKMAY010000367.1:0-4988 GCF_022015835.1 Streptomyces sp. ICN903
GCCTGGAACCCCCGTGCCGCCCGCCCCTGCCGGGGGGACGGCGGCGCGCCGGCGGCGGCGCTGCGGCAGCCCGTTGGCGTTCCGCTCGACGGCGGCCGGTTCGCCGTCCGCGTCCGCCCCGGCGATGGACCGGGCCGCGGGCGGACGCGCCGCCGGGTGCGCGGGCACGGGCGGCCCGGCCATGGCCTGCCGCCGGGTCACCGGTCCGGGAGGACGGCCGCCGACCCGGGCATAGGCCTCCATGGGCAGCGCGGTGAGCAGGTCGTGCGGGACGAAGACGACCGCGCGCACCCCGTCGCAGGTCGAGGGCCGCAGGGAGATCCGCAGCCCGAGGCGGCCCGCCAGGACGCCCGCCACACGCAGGCCCATGCGGGCCGTCTCGCCGAGGTCCTCCAGGTCCAGCCCGTTTCGCGCCTGGGTGAGCAGGAACTCGGCGTGCCGGCGGGTCTCCTCGGTCAGGCCCACCCCCTTGTCCTCGATGGAGACCTCGATGCCCGAGGCCACCTCCTCGGTGTTGACGACCACCTTGGTGCTGGGCGGCGAGTAGCGGGTGGCGTTGTCCATCAGCTCGCTGAAGACCAGGCTCAGCGGTTCGACCGCCGGGCCGAGCACCGCGATCTCGGCGACCCGGTGCAGTTCGATGCGCAGGTACTCGGCGATGGGGGCGCTGCCCGCGCGCAGCACGTCGTAGAGGGAGACGGGCTTCTGCCACTGGCGCGCCGGGCTGCCGCCGCCGAGGACGGCCAGACTGGTGGCCACGCGGCCGGCGACGTTGACGCCGTGCTCCAGGTGCATCAGGTCGCCGAGGATCTCGGGGGCCGGGTGCTTGAACTGCATCCTGCGCAGGTCGGCCTGGAGACGGTGGATCTCGGCCTGGATGCGGCAGGCGATGTTGACGATCGCGCGGCGGGCGGAGTCGCGCTGGAACTCGCGGTCCTGGACCGCCCTCACCACGGTGTTGGTCAGCTTCTCGTGGGCGGTCACCAGCCGCGGGTCGGAATCGGCGGGGTGCAGCGAGGGGGGCAGTACGTCGCCGGGCACCTCGCCGCGCTGCACGGCCTCGACGACGGGCGGCATGACCTCCAGGCAGTAGTGCTCCAGGTCGGCGAGCTGGCGTTCCGCGCGCAGGTGGGCGGCGGTGATCTCGCGGCCCCGGCGGACCACCTCGTAGGCGGCCGCGGCCACCGCGAGCGTCGCCGCGGCTCCGCACCAGGCGACCGCGGCACGGGCCGGGGCGGTGACGGAGATCGCGGCCAGGGCCGCGCAGGCGGCCACCAGTACGGGGGAGGCGAGCCACAGGCCCCCGGGAGAGGGGCGTCGGCCTCCCGTCAACGAGCCGGCGGGCTCCATGGGCATCCTCTGGGACGTTGGGGTGGACGGTGGGACGGGCTGTGCTTCGGGACGGCTGTGCTGTGCGGTGGCGCGGCTGACGTGCCCGGGGCATGTACCCGCGGCATACGCCACTCGCGGGGAGGGGGAGATCCGGCCCCGTCGGCCCCCCGGCCACCCCGCTTCGGGGCATGGCGGCGCCGAGGCACCGCACGCGGCGGCGACCCCCTGTGACGGGAGTGCCTCGCTGCGTGACAGGGAGCATAGGGGCATCCGGTGAGCCGTCGCAGAGACTTGACAAACACCGTGTGAATATGCGGCGACACAGTGGGTGATCATGCGGGCGTTACGGCCCGAGCCTGCGTGTTCGTTCCGCTTTGGGCGGGTGCACACACCGCCAGCCCCTGGCCAGGACCGGATATCCGTTCCATCACCTGCCGGGGTGACGGCCGCACGGTCCGCGGCCTTCCGGAGGAGCACGGGAAAACACGGGAAAGTACGGAAAGCGGCCCCGCCGGAGGTGTCGGATGGTGCAGTGTGCGGTCATCCTCTCCGTGGGACGACAGGGGGGCGAGGATGAGCAGTTTCGGTACGCACCGGGCCCGTGTGCACGACGCGGCGCGGCCCGCGCACCGCCGGCTGAGCGATCTGCGGACGTGTCTGCAGCACTTCGCTCCGTACGGCTTCCGGGCGACGTACCACCATCTGCGCGGGAGCGCGGGCATACCGGGCAGGCCCGAGAGGGATCCGGATTCGCTGGTGCGGGCCGTCGAGGAGCTCCACGCGGCCCGGCAGGTGTGGCTGGCCGCCGAGGCCGCGTACGCCGGGCGCCGGGTGCGCGAGAAGCGCGCGGGCAGGCGGCAGCCCGGCCGCGCCGAGGCCTGGCAGGCGCAGCGGCGCCGGTGGCACGGCCTGGCCTACTGCCCCGATCCCCGGCGCCATCCCGCCGAGCCGCTGCCGGTGGTGGTCCGCCGTGTGCTGTGCGCGCGGCCGCCCGTCCGGCCGGAGCCGGGCGGCACGCCGGTGTGCTGGGTGTGTACCGAGCCGGCCGGCACCGAGCTGTGGCGCGACGGCTACTGGACGTACACGCTGTGCGCGGGCTGCGGGGTCGGCCTGCGCCGGGACTGACGCGCCTTCAGGCCGGCCGGGCCCCGGCCGCGCGGAAGCGGCGCAGCAGTTCGCGGGCCGGTTCGCTCTCCCCGTCGAAGGCGGGCGACCCCCGCACTCCGCCGGGTCCGAGGACCAGCGCGGCGTGGCAGCGGAAGCAGAGGGCGATGTCGCGGACGCCTCCGCCGGCGGTGTGGAGACGCAGGCCGTAGCGGGGGGGGGCGAAGCAGCGCATCCGCTCCCCGGCGGGCAGGGCGGCGACCAGGCCCAGGAGTTCCGCGGCCTCGTCGCCGTCCCACAGATCGGGCTCCTCGCCCGGCACCGTCCGCGACCACGAGGCGTGGCCGAGGGGATCGCCGACGCGGAGGGCCTCGACGAGGACCACCGGCTCGCCGAGCCGGTCCGGTACGGGCGCGAAGGGGGTGGGCGACCGCACGGGGGACATACTCTCCAACGCCCGTCCGGCCCTGGGTCAGCGGTCGTCGAGGCGGGCCTGCGCCGCCGCGAGGATCTCCGTCACCCGCACCCCGAACCGTATGTCGCACGGGTGCGGCTCACCGGTGCGGGCCGAGGTGATCAGGGCGTCCACGGCACACCCGAGGGCGGCGACCGCGTCCGTCTCCCCGTCCGGCAGCTCCACCACGCCCGCGGTGCCGCGCAGTTCCACCCGGGTCACGGACGCCGCGGGCGCGACGGCGAGGCCGAGCGCGCAGGTGCTGGAGGCTCCCGAGGTGTGGCTCAGGGCGAGCTGGACGGTCTGCCCGGCGCCGCGGACGGCGGCCACCGCCCCGTCGAGGCCGGCCACGTCGCCGAGCACCGGCAGCAGCATGGACAGGGCGTGCGGACCGACGTCCCACAGCCCGCCCTTCTCCCGCCGCCAGGGCGAGTCGGCGAACGGGCTGGGCTCGGCGCCCTCGGCGAAGATGCCGCCGAGCCAGTCGGCGCGGCCCAGCTGCCAGCCGCCCGTCCGCTTCTGCTCCTCCAGCCATGCCGCCGTCTCGGGGCGGAAGCGCAGGGTGAAGAAGACGACCGAGGCCACCTCGGCCGCCTCGGCCGCGCGGGCGATGTCGCGGGCGGCGGGGACGGTGGTGGCCACCGGCTTGTCCAGCAGCAGGTGGCGGCCGGCCTCGGCGGCCCGTACGGCCAGGGGCGCCTGTATGTCCGGGGGGAGCGCCACGGCGACCGCGTCGCAGTCCTCCAGCAGCGCGTCCACGTCGTCGTAGGGCCGGCCGCCGAACCGTTCGGCGATCTGGGCCGCCGCCTCGGGCCTGCGGCCCCACACCCCCGCCAGCTCGGCGTCGGGGTGGGCGAGCAGTGCGGGGCCGTAGGCGAGTCGGGCCCAGGGGCCGGTGCCGAGCAGGCCGAATCTCATGTCGCGGTGTCTCCTTGGCTGTGCGGGTGGCCGTACCGGTCGCTGCACCGGTAAAGACGGGTGAGGGCGCCGCCAACCATGCCAGACGGCGGCCCGCGCCCGACACCCCGCTCGGGCCGGGGACGGAGGCGCGCGGGCGGGCGGAGGCACGCGGGCGGGCCGCGGGCTCGCCCGTAAGGGGCCGGCCGCCCCGCCCCGGCGGTGCTTCGCGCGAAATCGGGTACCCGGCCCCGCATGGCAGTGCGACATGTGTGGGTGAACAGGAAGCCCGAGAGGGTGTGGAGCGTCCTCGGCGACGCCGAGCAGTACCAGAAGTGGGTCGTGGGCACCCAGGAGACCCATGAGTCCGAGGGCCACTGGCCCGAGGTGGGCACGACCCTGCGCTACACGATCGGCATGGGGCCGCTGACCGAGCGCGGCCACACGATCGTGCGCATCTGCGAGCCGCCCGGGCAGCTGGAGCTGGAGGCGTCGGCGGGGCGGCTGGGCACGGCCCGCATCGCCATCACGGTGAAGCCGTGGGGCGAGGGCTCGCTGATCACCATGGACGAGCACCCCCTGCGCGGCGCGGTGGCCCAGCTGCACACCGCGCCCATGGACATGGTGCTCCAGCTGCGGCACCGGCTGATGCTGTCGCGGCTGCGGAACGTGGTGGAGTCCGGCCGGAGCGAGGCGGACCGGGAAGCGGGGAGGCACGCGTGACGGACGGACGCACCGGGGACCGCGCCGCAGACCGGCCCGAGGAGGGGGCCGGCGACCGGCCCGACCGGGCGCACCGCCGCCCGCCGGGTGTGGACGACGCCACGGTCGAGGCCGTCGGCAAGGTCACCGAGGCGCTGGAGGCGACCGAGCGGGCACGCGGCCACCTGTACTCCTTCCACCAGATGACCGGCCGCTCCGACCTGCTGCTGGGCGAGGCGGTGGAGTTGCTGCGCGAGGCCGGACACACCGGGGAGGCGGAGCTGCTGGAGACCGAGGTGCTGGGCCGCAACGTGATCCCGGGCCACTGGACGTTCCAGATCGTCGAGGGCTACGACTCGCACTACTACAAGCCGTTCGCACAGCTGGAGGAGTTGGTGCGCGACCGGCTGACGGGTGGCCTGAAGCACCTGTACGAGGCGGAGATGAAGGAGGCCCGGCGCACCCACGGCCACCCCGCCCACACCGCGCGCCCCGACAC
>NZ_JAKMAY010000368.1:0-4987 GCF_022015835.1 Streptomyces sp. ICN903
CCCCCGGCCTCCCCGGCTCCGGCGCCCTCCTCACCGGCGTCCTCGAAGGCCAGCACCGCGCCCGCGTCGACCGCCTCGCCCACCGCCGTCTCCGGATCCGGTACGCCGTACCGTGCCAGCCCCTCGGCCAGCTTCCCGGGGTCGAGCACCGTGTGCCCGGACAGCGCCGCCCGCTCCAGCAGCCACACCGCCAGGGCCCGGCAGCGCCGCTCGTCGCCCGGACCGCCCTGAGGCCCCAGCAGCGCCCGCGCGAAGCCGTCCGCCTGCTCCGGCGCCACGCCCGGAACGGCCAGCAGCTCCCACGGGTCGGCGCGCAGCACCTCCTCGGCGCCCTCGCCGAAGGTCTCCACCACGGCCGTGCCCAGCGCCGCGGGCGCACCGCCCTCGGCCAGCAGCGCGGTGACGCCCTCGGGCACCGTCACCGGGCCGCCGCCCGGTGCGGCCCGCGGGCCGCCGGGACCGACGGGGCCGCCGCCGGGCCGGGCGGCCGGGGCGGCGCGCCGGGGCCGGGACGCGGGCCTCGGCTCGGCGAAGAACTCGGCGGCCGAACGCTCGCCGCTCTCCACGGCGCGTACGGCGGCCATGAGCTCCGCGGCCTTGTCCCGGGCTCCGGGGGCGGCGGTCTGGCGGGCCTGATCGGCGTTGTCGGCGCCGGACGCGGTCACAGCGTGCTCCAGTCGTGATCGGGATAGCGGTGCACCGGGGCGGACACATCGTCCAGCGCCCGGCAGATCTCGTCGGGAAGCGTAAGGCCCTCCACTGACAGAGCCTCGCCGAGCTGCCGCGAGGTGCGCGGGCCGATGACCGGCGCGGCCACCCCCGGCCGGTCGCGCACCCAGGCCAGCGCCACCTGGAGCGGGGTGACGGCCAGCCCGTCGGCGGCCGTGGCGACCGCGTCGACGATCCGCGCCGCGGCGTCGTCCAGATAGGGCTCCACGAAGGGGGCCAGATGCTCCGACGCCCCGCGCGAGTCCGGCGGGGTGGAGTGCCGGTACTTGCCCGTGAGCACGCCCCGGCCCAGCGGCGAGGACGCCAGCAGCCCCACCTCCAGGTCGAGCGCGGCCGGCAGTACCTCCCGCTCCACGCCGCGCTGGAGCAGGGAGTACTCCATCTGGACGCCGGCCAGCCGGGTGCGCGCCCCCGGGGCGGCGAGCTGCCAGGCGGCGGCCTTGGCCAGCTGCCAGCCGCAGAAGCCCGCCACTCCCGCGTAGCGGGCGCGGCCGCTGGCCACCGCGGTGTCGAGGGCCTGGAGGGTCTCCTCCAAAGGGGTGAAGGGGTCGTAGGCGTGGACCTGCCACAGATCGACGTAGTCGGTGCCCAGCCGCTCCAGGGAGGCGTCCAGCGCGGCCAGCAGGTGGCCGCGCGAGCAGTCGAAGCGCCGCTCGGGGTCGGGCACGCCGCCCGCCTTGGTGGCGATCACCAGGTCCCGGCGGGGCACCAGGTCCTGCACCAGTCGGCCCAGGAGGTACTCGGCGCCGCCGTCGGCGTACACGTCGGCGGTGTCCACCAGCGTCCCGCCGGCCTCCCAGAAGGCCTTCAGCAGGTCCGCGGCCTCCCGTTCCCCGGTGTCCCTCGCCCAGGTGAGCGTACCGAGCCCGATCCGGGATACGCGGAGGCCGGTGCGGCCCACGTGCCTGTGCTTCATGGGCGTTGAGAGTACTTGCGGCCGCGCGCTAGAGTCCCGGCGACGGGCACGTTACCGATCGGTAAGGGGACGCGGATGAGGCTCGGGATCAACCTCGGCTACTGGGGCGCCGGGATGGACGCCGACAATCTCGCGGTCGCCCAGGAGGCCGACCGGCTGGGCTACTCCGTGTGCTGGGCCGCCGAGGCCTACGGATCGGACGCCCCCACCGTCCTGGCCTGGGTGGCGGCCCAGACCGAGCGGATCGACGTCGGCTCGGCCATCTTCCAGATCCCCGCCCGCACCCCCGCCATGACGGCCATGACCGCCGCCACCCTCGACGCCCTCTCCGGCGGGCGCTTCCGCCTGGGCCTGGGCGTCTCCGGACCGCAGGTGTCCGAGGGCTGGTACGGGGTGCGGTTCGACAAGCCGCTCGCCCGCACCCGCGAGTACGTGGAGATCGTCCGCAAGGCGATGTCCCGCGAGCGGCTGACCCACTCCGGCGAGCACTGGACACTGCCGCTGCCCGACGGCCCCGGCAAGCCGCTGAAGCTGACCGTCCACCCCGTCCGCGAGCGGATCCCGCTGTACATCGCCGCCATCGGCCCGAAGAACCTGGAGCAGACCGGCGAGATCGCCGACGGCGCCCTGCTGATCTTCTTCGCCCCCGAGCACGCCGAGGAGACCACGCTCGGCGCGCTGCGGGCCGGACGCGAGAAGGCGGGCCTGACCATGGAGGGCTTCGACGTGGTGCCCACCGTGCCGCTGGCCGTCGGGGACGACATCGACGCCCTGGCCGACACCTTCCGCCCGTACACCGCGCTGTACGTCGGCGGCATGGGCAGCCGCAAGCAGAACTTCTACAACCGGCTCGCCGGGCGCATGGGGTACGAGAAGGAGGCCGCCGAGATCCAGGACAGGTACCTGTCCGGCGACAAGGAGGGCGCCGCGGCCGCCGTGCCCCGGCAGCTCATCGACTCCACCACGCTGCTCGGCCCCGTCGAGCGGATCGCCGACCGGATGCGGGCCTACGCCGAGGCCGGGGTGACCACCCTGTCGCTGGCGCCGGCCGGCTTCACCCTGGAGGAGCGGATCGCCGCGCTGCGGGCCGGAGTGGAGGCCCTGGAGCGGTCCGGGGCCGCCTCCTGAGGAGCCGCCGCGCCCGTCGTGAACGCCACGCGGGGCGCGGCCGGACCGAGCCGTCCGGCCGCACCCCGCGCCGGGGCGTGTCCACGGCCGTGGTGGGGGCTCGGGGGTCCTCCCCGCCACGGCCGTCCCCCGGCACAACGGCACGGAGCCGCCGGGGTTACGCCCGGCACGGCGGACACCTCCGTTCGGCGCAGGGGCGGAGGTGAGCTGTTGCCGCCGCCCCTCCGCACCGGTTGACTCGGATTTCTGCGGATACGTCCACGGAAGGTGTCGGGCCATGCTGCGCAGAAGGGACCTGGTGCGGGAGGTCCTCGACGACGACGCGTCCTTCCGGCTGCTGTGCTCGCTGGCCGTCGCGGCCCAGGCGCGCAACGGCCGGGAGAACCGCCGGATCGCCGCCCTCGTCCCCCGGGGCCGTCGCGACCTCGCCCCCGCGATGGCCCGGTACGGCGAGCTTCAGGAGCGGCACGCACGGCTGCTGACCGGGCTGCTCGCCGCCTGCGGTCCGGAACCGGCCGAGGTGCCCCCCGAGGTGGACCACGCCGCACTCCTGGAGCGGCGGGGGAGCTGCCCGGCACACGTCCGGATGAGGTGCGGGCAGCCCCTGAGCGAGCGGGACGTCCTCGCCCACCTCGCCCACGGGCACGCGGCCGCGGCCCGTGCCACCGCCTGGCTCGCCCGTCTTGCCGGGCACGCCTTCGTCCGCCCCGGGGCCGGCGAGGCGGTCCGGGAGGTCTTCCGCGCCGAACGGGAGTACCTGGCCTGGTGCCGCGAGGGGATGCTGGGCTTCGCCCGCGCCGGCCACGTCGCCGCCGTCGAGCTGGTGCTCAGGGAGAACACGCTGGCGGAGGCCCGTGCCCACCGCGATGCCGCCCTCGCCGTACTGGCCCGCACCGGCCACCTGCTGGGCTGGAGCATGGCCAGGTCGGTGGTGCTGGAGGGGGGTGTCCAGGCCCGGTACGTCCACGAGCGGCTGGTCGCCCGGCGCCGTGCCGGGCGCCTGGACCCGCTGCCCGCCCTGCCCGAACCGGAACCCGAACCGGAACCCGGGCCGGAACCCGGGCCCCGGCGTGAAACGGCGCGGGCCGATCCGGGCGCCGGGTCCGATGCGGAGTCCGGAAACGGTGCGGAGTCCGGGTCCGGCGCGGCGCCCGGAACCGGGACGCGTGCCCCGTCCGGGGACGCGGCTACAACCAGCCCCGGCGCTTGAAGAGCCGGTAGAGGCCGGCGCTCACCGCGACCATCAGCACCACCACCCCCGGATAGCCCAGCGGGTGGGCCAGCTCGGGCATGTGGTCGAAGTTCATGCCGTAGACCCCGGCGATCATGGTGGGCACCGCAGCCATGGCCGCCCACGCCGAGATCTTGCGCATGTCGTCGTTCTGCCGGACGCCCACCTGCGCCAGATAGGCCGACAGGATGTCCGACAGCAGCCGGTCCAACGCCTCCACCTGCTCGTTCGCCCGGGTCAGGTGATCGCTGACGTCGCGGAAGAAAGGGCGCGAGTCGTCGTGCACGAACGGTACGCCGATGCCCGCCAGCCGCTCCATCGGCTCCGCCAGCGGCCCGGTGGCCCGGCGGAACTCCAGCACCTGGCGCTTGAAGGCGTAGATGCGGCTCGCCACGGTGCCGTGCGCGGTCCCGCCGGGGGTGAAGACCTCCTCCTCCAGCTCCTCCAGGTCGATCTGCAACTCGGCGGCCACCTCCATGTAGTGGTCGACCACCGCGTCGCTCACCGCGTACATCACGGCCGTCGGACCGTGCTGCAGCACCCCCGGGTCGCGCTCCAGCCGTTCGCGCACCGAGCCCAGCGGGTTGGTGGCGCCGTGCCGCACCGACACCACGAAGGAGTCGCCGAGGAACAGCATCAGCTCCCCGGTGGCCACCGTGTCGGCCGCCTCGTCGTAGTCCACCGGCTTGAGCACCAGGAACAGCGAGTCCTCGTAGACCTCCAGTTTGGGCCGCTGGTGGGCGGACAGGGCGTCCTCCACCGCCAGCGGGTGCAGCCCGAACTCCCGGGAGACCTGGCCGAACTCCTCCTCGGTGGGCTCGTGCAGCCCGATCCACACGAAGGCGTCGCGGTCCGCGCGGGCCGCCCGGAAGGCCTCGGCGAGACCGGACGGGTCCCCGGTGCGGTGCCCGTCCCGGTAGATCGCACAGTCCACAATCACACCCACGATTCTCCCCCGCCGCCCAGGCGGCGTGTGCGGCGGC
>NZ_JAKMAY010000369.1:0-4963 GCF_022015835.1 Streptomyces sp. ICN903
CCCCCCGCCGCGTCCCCCGAAACCGCACCGTCGCTGGTGGGCCGGGAGTACGAGGTCGAGATCGGCCCCGTCGCGCACGGTGGCCACTGCATCGCCCGCACCGAGGAGGGGCGGGTGCTGTTCGTGCGCCACGCCCTGCCCGGCGAGCGGGTCGTCGCGAAGGTGACCGAGGGCCGGGAGGACTCCCGCTTCCTGCGCGCCGACGCCGTCGAGGTCCTGGAGCCCTCCAAGGACCGCGTCGAGGCGCCCTGCCCGTTCGCCGGCCCCGGCCTGTGCGGCGGCTGCGACTGGCAGCACGCCGCCCCCGGGGCCCAGCGGCGGCTGAAGGCCTCCGTCGTCGCCGAGCAGCTGGCGAGGCTGGCGGGGCTGACGGCCGAGGACGCCGGCTGGGACGGCACCGTCGAGCCCGCCCCCGGCGACAAGGTGCCCAAGGGCGAGGTCCCGGCCTGGCGCACCCGCGTCCACTACAGCGTGGACGACGAGGGCCGCGCCGGGCTGCTGCGCCACCGCTCCCACGAGGTGCAGCCGATCGACCGCTGCCTGATCGCCGCGCCGGGGGTGAGCGAGCTGGGCGTCGAGAAGCGCCGGTGGCCGCAGATCGCCACCGTCGACGCGACCGCCGCCACCGGCTCCGGCGACCGCCAGGTCGTGCTCACTCCCCGCCCCGGCGGGCGCCTGCCCCTGGTGGAGCTGGACCGGCCGGTGTCGGTGCTGAGGGGCGAGGAGCCCCGCGGACGCGGCGCGGAGCGCGGCGGCGAGCGGGCCGTGCACCGGGTGCACGGCCGCCCCTTCGTCCGTGAGCGCGCCGTCGGCCGCACCTGGAGGATCAGCGCGGGCGGCTTCTGGCAGGTCCACCCCAAGGCCGCCGAACTGCTGGTCGAGGCCGTGATGACCGGTCTGACGCCGCGCAAGGGCGAGATGGCCCTCGACCTGTACTGCGGCGCCGGGCTGTTCGCCGGAGCCCTGGCCGAGCGCGTCGGGGACAAGGGCGCGGTGCTCGGCATCGAGTCCTCCAGGCGCGCGGTGGAGGACGCCCGCCACAACCTCGCCGACCTCGACCGTGTCCGCGTCGAGCGCGGCAGCGTCGAGCAGGTCCTGCCGCGCACCGGCATCACCGAGGCCGACATCGTCGTCCTCGATCCGCCCCGCTCCGGCGCCGGGCGCAAGACGGTGCGGCAGGTGGCCTCCCTCGGGCCGCGCCGGATCGCCTACGTCGCCTGCGACCCGGCCGCCCTCGCCCGCGACCTGGCGTACTTCCGCGAGGAGGGCTACGTCCCGCACTTCCTGCGGGCCTTCGACCTGTTCCCGATGACCCACCACGTGGAGTGCGTCGCCATCCTCAAACCCGCGCCGAAGGGTTCCTGACCTGCGATTTTGCGCGTGCGCATTATGTGCGGTGTGGGCGTTACGGGCGATATCTTGACGCTGAAATGACGCTCGTGACGCTCATTTGACGCTCGTTCTGACGGGATGCCAGGTGAGGTTGTGGCAGGTGATGGGCACGGCCTCATTCGTAGGGAGGTGCGCCTGGGCGTCACCTGCATGCGTCCGCACGTGGTCGTGGAGTCCCAGCCGTATCCAGGCGCGTCCAGGGCGAGCCGGCCGGAACGACCCGTCTCCAGGGTGCCGCCGTGGATTGTGACTGGATGCGGGGACAGCTTGAAGAGTTCCTTGACCTGGCCACCCGCTACGACGCCAACATAAGGCCGGGCGATTACATCGGTGACCCGAACCTGCACGCCCGTTTGCACCGAGCCGAGCCCACTGCCAAGCAGATTCTCCACCTGCTCGCCCCAGCGATCGCCGACAAGATCGACATCGGCCAGGTGGCCTGCCCAGGTAGCCTGCGTCGCCATGGCGCGCAACGAGGTTCAGCGCGGCCTCGGAATTCTGGCGGACAAGGACGAATGGGCGGTCCGGCTGGTGCCGGACGTCTCGACGCTGGCCGCCGACCGGTTTCACCCCTGGGTCTGGGAGCCAGCGGCTCCCCTGTGGGCTGCGGAGGCCCGTCAGGACGCGGTGCTCGCCGCCGCCCGGACCGTAAACCGGCGCCTCCAGCTAAAGCTGAACTGCCACGACATCGGTGAGACCGATCTCTGTCTTCAAACCTTCGACCTGAAGGAGTCCGTCGCCGGGAAGCCTCGCCTGCGTTTTCCGGGAGATCGGAACACCCCAACGTGGCGCGCACGCCAGGAGGGGGCCAAGCACCTTGCCGTCGGCGTCTTCCTGGCATTCGGAACGTGGCTGCCTACGAGGACGAGGTGCCCTGGACCGAGCAGGAGGCGTTGGAACACCTAGCCACACTCAGTGTCCTGGCCCGCTGGATTGAAGAGTGCGCGGTGGAGTCCGCAGCCTGAGCTCGGGGCGCGTGAACAAGATACTGACGGCGCCCTTCGAGGTCGGCGAGTTGGGTGCGCGGGCAAGCGCCTGCGGCGGCACCTGGAGTCTCCTGCCCGGACCGAAGCTGCCCGGGCAGGTCGCCTGATCCAACGCGGAGGCTGGCCCAGTTACTTCGCGGAGATCTGAACCGGGGCCGCTCCGATCACCGCCGGAGGGACGAGGGAGGGCCTTTGTCGGAGGTCGCCCGTAGCATGTGGGTACCTGAAGGAGGTGTTGTGGCCGTACTTGCTTCGCAGCAACGCAAGTTGACCCAGCGGTCTGGCAATATCTGCGCCTTTCCCGGATGCGGCTTGCTGCTGACGGCTCAGGGGACGCCGGAGGACCCCGTTGTGGTGCTCGGCGAGATGGCTCACATTGTCGCGGAGAGTCCAAACGGTCCGCGGGGCGATTCGCCGCTTACGCCGGAGCAGCGCAACCGGTACGAGAATCTGATCTTGCTGTGCAATCAGCATCACCAGTTGATCGACTCCGAAGGTGCGCTTGCGAAGTACACGGTGGAGCGTCTGCACGCCATGAAGGAGGCTCACGAACAGCGGATCGAGCGCAGGCTCGGCGGACGTTCCAATGTGCCGTCGGACCTGCCTCCGATGGTCAACGACACCGTGTACAGCAACGTGCTGCCGGTCACGCAGATGCCACGCTACATCTACGGAGCCCCTTGCTCTGCCGACCGGGAGAACGAGGTCTGCCCGGCCGCGACGTCTGCCGGGACGATGACGCCGTTCATCCTGCGTGAGGGGCGGTTGTGGGCATTCCAGGACTTGCGTGACACCAGCAACCCGTTCGCTGACGTGGTGGCGTGCACGGAGACCGAACGCTTCTCCACCAAGGAGTGGTGGACGGACCCCGACAGGCTGGGGTGGTACGTCGCACTGCTGAACCGGTCGCTGAACAAACTCACCGGACGGCTCGGGCTGCGACTTGACCACGACCACCACCGCTACTACTTCGAACCGGAGACGGCAGGCGTTGAACGCTCCGTACCGTACCGGCCGCTGAATGCCAGCAGGGCAACCCGGAGTGTCGTCTGGCAGCCCAGGAAGCGAGCGACCGGAGAGGCTCGCAACTACTGGCTTCACCGTGCTGTTTCGCTGCGCTTCTTCCTCATCGGTGGCAACCAGTGGTGCCTGAGCGTCAGACCCGAGCTGCGTGTGACATCCGACGGCTTCGAGTCCATACAGGCCAAGTACATCGGGCGGCAAGTGACCCGGAAGAAGTCTCGCCTGTTCAACCACGACCTCCTGGCCGAAGTCCAGTTCTGGAGGGATTTCCTCGGCAGAAGCACTCCGCGGATTTTCTTCCCCTTCGGTGCCGACAGGCAGAACCTGATCGTCTCGACATCGCTGAGCAGCGGGCAGGTGCGCTGGCCGGGCATTCCCGCCGAGCACGACATGCCCTTCAGGAACGTCGAGTACGTGGACGACCTCTTTACCTGGGCCGAGGCGGAGGGCCTGAGCGAGGACGACGATTCCGCTGACGAAGACGACGAGGACGAAACGCTACGATGACGGCACGCCCTGCTCCACCGAGTGTCTCGCCCACCGGCTCGCCGGCCCTCATTGCGAGCACCTACTTTCCCGAACCGCTGCTGCAGTTCGCCGACAACGGCCTGCACATCGATCCCAAGGCCGGCATTGCACGCTACGGGCCGCGTTCCTGGACAGCATCGGGCCGCCATCCCACACGGCTGCGCGTGGGGTTGATCGGTACCGCAGAGCTCGTCGAGGCGGCCCGTACATGGATGAGTAGCCGCGCCGAGGGCGTACGCGGAGACGTGAACAACCCGGAGTTCCCCGGGTGGATGCCCGACCGCGGGTTCTTCTCGTCGCTGGAGTTTGACGACGCATGGAATGAAGAACTCGGGCAGACTGAACTGCGGCAGGTACTGGAGATCAAGTCGCAGAAGGACCGCTTCCAGGCTGCCTTGTCTCTGTTCGAGACCAAATTTCGGCAGTTGGCGGAGCGGGACAGCGTCCCGGACTACGTCGTGATCGCGCTGTCCGACCAGATCGTGACGCGCTGTGGTACGGCCGACTACACCAGCAAAGAGACCGGCGCGGTGCATCGCGATCTGCGCCGCGCCCTCAAGGCAAGCGCCATGAAGTTCCGCATGCCGACGCAGATTGTTCGAGCGCCCACGCTCGACGGGCGCGACAGGACGCCGCCCTCCCGCATCGCGTGGAACTTCTTCACCGCGATGTACTGCAAGGCTGGAGGCTATCCATGGAGTCCGTACGGCCTCACGCCCGGAACCTGCTACGTCGGCATCGGCTTCTATCGGCCGCTGGGTAGCGCGGATGCGACGATGCAGACCAGCCTCGTGCAGGCGTTTGACGAGCGAGGGGAAGGGATGGTTCTTCGGGGACACGAATTCGAGTGGGATCCGAGCAAGACCGGGAGCCGTTCGCCTCACCTGACGGCCGACGGCGCACACCGGCTGATGGCCCTAGCCTCGCGCTTTCACGAAGTGGCCTGTCCGAAGGTTGATCAGAAACGCAGAAAGTGCTCTTGACCTGCAACGATAGGACTTGCTGAGGGTCCTGTTGGCTGCAAGGAAAAGAGC
>NZ_JAKMAY010000037.1:0-28490 GCF_022015835.1 Streptomyces sp. ICN903
CCGCGCCCCCCACCCCCGCCCTGCGCGCCGTCTACTGGGACCAGCGCGGCCACGGCCGCTCCGGGCGCGGGCGGGCCGGCGAGACGGTCACCATCGACCGGCTCGGACGCGATCTGAAGGCGGTGCTCGACGCCGCCGTCCCCACCGGGCCGGTCGTCCTCGTCGGCCACTCGATGGGCGGGATGACGGTGATGGCGCTCGCCCACCACCATCCCGGGTACGTCGCCGAGCGCGTCGCCGCGGTGGCCCTGCTGGGCACCTCGGCGGGCAACCTCACGGAGGTGACCTTCGGACTGCCCGCCGCCGGGGCCCGGGCGCTGCGGCGGATGGCGCCGGGGGTGCTCAGGACACTGGCCGCGCGGGCCGATCTGGTGGAGCGCGGACGGCGGGCGACCGCCGACCTCTTCACGGGACTGGTCAAGCGGTACTCGTTCGGCGGCCGCGACGTGGACCCGGGGGTGGCGCGCTTCGCGGAGCGGCTGATCGAGTCGGTGCCGGTCGACGTGGTCGCCGACTTCTACCCCGCCTTCGCCGAGCACGACAAGACCGCCGCGCTGGCCGCCTTCGGGGAAGGGCGTCCCGCGCTGATCCTCACCGGCGACCGCGACCTGCTCACCCCGCGCGAGCACAGCGAGGCGATGGCCGGTGTGCTGCCGCACGCGGACCTGGTGGTCGTGGAGGGCGCGGGACACCTGGTGATGCTGGAGCACCCCGAGGCGGTCGGCGACCGCCTGGCCGAGCTGCTGACGCGTACCATCCACACCCATGGACACACCGCACCACCGGGCCGCGGGGACCGCCCCCGGGGCCGCCCCGGAGAGCCGGCAGAGCCCCCCGAGTCCTGACGAGTCCCCCGGCCTCCGGGGCTTCGAACGGACCGTGAGGGTCCGCGTCGCGACCCCCGACCGGATGCGGGAGCTGGGCCGGAGGCTGGCCCGGCTGCTGCGGCCCGGCGACCTCGTCCTGCTCACCGGCGAGCTGGGCGCGGGCAAGACCACCCTCACCCGCGGACTGGGCGAGGGGCTGGACGTGCGCGGCGCGGTCACCTCGCCCACCTTCGTCATCGCCCGGGTCCACCCCCCGCTCGGCGGCGGGCCCGCGCTGGTGCACGTGGACGCCTACCGGCTCGGCGGCGGCCTGGAGGAGATGGAGGACCTGGACCTCGACGTCTCGCTGCCGGAGTCGGTGGTGGTCGTGGAGTGGGGCGAGGGGAAGGTCGAGGAGCTGTCGGAGGACCGGCTGCACGTGGTCATCGAGCGGTCCGTGGGAGCGGATCCGGCCGGCGCGGCGGCGGAGGCGGCCGGCGGCTCCGGGGACGGCACGGAGGACGGCTCCGGGGACGACGTGCGGACGGTGACGGTGACCGGCGTCGGCGGGCGCTGGTCCGAGCATGACCTGTCCGTCCTCGCGGAGCCCGGGGAGAGCGTGTAGGGGGAAGCCCGCACGGACCGCGCCCCGCCCGGTACGCGCCGCGTACCGGGCCGGGACACGGGCCCGGGGGCCCGGGTTCCGACACCGTGTCGGCAAGATGTTGCGCACGGTCCCTCCGGCGTGTTCACATGGAGGCCGGAAGGGGTGGTTAGGTACGCCTTACCACTCCCGCCCCATGAGCCACGGGAGGACCCATGGAGGCAGAGAGGCGAGAGCCCGAAGCGACCGCGCAGGACGCGCCCGCCGGCGCGTCCGGGCACCTGTCGGGTGCCGGAGCGGTGCCGATGCGCGACCTGCTGGCCTCGTGCGCCGCGGCCGACGCGGTCTCCACACCGCCGGCCCCCGAGCGCCGCACCGCCGCCGGAGAGCGCCCGGACGACGAGGACCCCCGGGCCGAGGCGGCCTGAGGGTCCGTACGGAGGCGGAAGGGGACACCGGAGCGGTGCCCCCGGCCGCTACCCCTCCTGCCGCATCTGCCTCGGCCCGACGCGGCGCGCCCAGGCCGGCAGCAGGAACCAGGCGCCCACGAACCACATGAACAGCGCGCCGACGATCCACCAGGCCAGGCCGTTGTGCAGCACCACGCGCAGGATCAGCAGCAGGGCGCAGGTGACCGTGCACAGCAGCAGGACCAGCCCGGTGATGGTCAGGCGGGCGGCCCACTCCACCGTCTGAGGCTTCATCCGGTGCCCGGTGACGAAGCGGTGCAGGGCCACCGGGGCGATCAGGGTGCCGGTCGCGGCCGAGCCGAGGACGACGGTGACGACGTAGATGTTGCGGTCCACGGTCCCCAGGTCGGTGAACCGCTCGGTGAAGGCGACGCTCAGCAGGAAGCCGAGCAGGATCTGGATGCCCATCTGGGCGACCCTGACCTCCTGAAGGAGTTCCGTCCACCGCCGGTCGGCCCGCTCCTTCTCGGTCTCCCGGCGCTCCTCCCGCGCCATCCGGGCCGACTCGCCGGCCTGCCGGGCGGCGTGAGCCGCCCGGTCCCCGGCGTCCGCGCGCTGCCCGTCCCCGTCACCACCGGGCGTCCTGTCCGTCCCGAGAGCCATCTTCCGCCCCACTTCCAGCCGCTTGCCTGCCTGTCCACCGTTTGTTCGAACAGGGGGAGGGCAAACACGGGCCTGCGAGGCCCGCGGCTCAGGGGACGACGACGACCTTCGTGCCCGCCGTGGCGAAGCGCCACATCGCCTCGCCGTCCGCGGCCCTGGAGCGGATGCCGCCCGTGCCCTCCTTCGGCGGCCCCTCGGGCAGCGAGCCGTCCACGGCGGCACTGAAGCCCACCACGACCCCGTCCACCTGCGTGAACAGCACCACATGGGCGACGGGCACCCCGTCGGACCCGGTGACGCGCTCGGTGCGGCCGCTCTCGCTCACGGTGTACTCGCCCGGCAGCGGGTCCACCGCACCGGGGACGACGCGGTAGGTCCGGGTGACCCGCTCGTTCGCGCCCACCAGCCAGACCCGGTCGCCCCGCAGGGAGTACACGACGCGTTCGCCGGCGCCGGAGTCGGCCGGCAGCGCGGCCTCCTCGCTCTCCCCGGACTTCTCGCGGTCCTCGCGGGACCGGGCGTCCTTCCGCGCGGCGTCGGGGGAGGGGGAGGCCGACGCGGCGGCCCCGCGCTCACCGGCGGGTCCGTGCCGGTCCTGCGCGGCGGACGCCTGGTAGGCCAGGAAGCCGACGACGGCGAGCGCCGCCGCGGTCAGCCCGGCCACGAACGTACCCGCGCTGTTCCGTGCCACCGTCTCGCCCGCCTCCGGTACTCGCCGCTTCCCCCGCCGGTCTGCCGGAGCCCCGTCGGAGCCCTTCGGGAGACCGGTGTGATCGTAAGTCCGACGGTAGCAGTCGGTAGCGGTCACCGTGCCGCGGGCGGGCACCGGCGGTCCGCGGCGCGCCGTAGGCTGAGAGCGTGCTCCTGCTCGCTCTGGATACCGCAACCCCCGCCGTCACCGTCGCCCTGCACGACGGGACGAGGACCCTCGCAGCCGCCGACGAGGTGGACGCCCGCCGCCACGGCGAACTGCTGCTCCCGGCCGTCGACCGCGTCCTGGCCGAGGCCGGCGCCGCACTCGGCGACGTGACCGGCATCGTCGTCGGCGTCGGCCCCGGCCCGTACACCGGCCTGCGGGTCGGACTGATGACGGCCACGACCCTCGGAGCCGCCCGCGGCATCCCCGTCCACGGCCTGTGCACGCTGGACGGCATCGCCCACGCCGCCGGGGAGGCCGGACTGGAGGGCCCCTTCGTCGTCGCCACCGACGCCCGCCGCAAGGAGGTGTACTGGGCGCGCTACGCCGACGCCCGCACCCGCCTCGGGGATCCGGCCGTGGACCGCCCGGCCGACATCGCCGAGCTGGTCGCCGGCGTTCCCGCGGTGGGCATGGGAGCCCGGCTGTACGCGGACACCTTCACCGGCGTGCGCGAGGACCTGCCCGAGCACGTCTCGGCGGCCGCGCTGGCGGCGCTGGCCGCCGAGCGCCTCGCGGCCGGCGCCGGCGACGGCGGTGAGGCCGGGGGCTTCCTGCCGCCGCTGCCGCTGTACCTGCGGCGCCCGGACGCGAGGGTGCCCGCCAACTACAAGGTGGTCACGCCCCGGTGACCGCACCCGCAGAGCAGCCCGCTGAGCAGCCCCCCGGGCAGGCCCTCCAGCCGCCCGCCCTGCGCGAGATGCGCTGGTGGGACATCGAACCGGTGCTGGAACTGGAACGGGAGCTGTTCCCCCTCGACGCCTGGTCGCCCGCCCTGTTCTGGTCCGAACTCGCCCACGCGCGCGGCCCGCACGCCACCCGCCGCTACCTCGTCGCCGAGGACGGCGCCGGCCGCGTCGTCGGCTACGGCGGACTCGCCGCCGCGGGCGGCACCGGGGACGTCCAGACCATCGCCGCCGCCCGCGACTACTGGGGCACCGGACTGGGCGCCCGGCTGCTCACCGCGCTGCTCACCGCCGCCACCGACTTCGAGTGCCACGAGGTCCTGCTGGAGGTCCGGGTGGACAACGACCGCGCCCGGCGCCTGTACGAGCGCTTCGGCTTCGAGACCATCGGCCTGCGCCGCGGCTACTACCAGCCCGGGAACGTGGACGCCCTCGTGATGCGCCGCCCGGCCGGCCACGCACCCGACACCGCGCCGGGCCCGGCACATGACCTCGCGACGGATCCCGCAACGGAACACCAAGGAACGACGACCCATGGCTGACGAACCCCTGGTCCTCGGCATCGAGACCTCCTGCGACGAGACCGGCGTGGGCATCGTGCGCGGGCACACGCTGCTCGCCGACGCGGTGGCCTCCAGCGTGGACGAGCACGCCCGGTACGGCGGCGTGGTGCCCGAGGTCGCCAGCCGCGCCCACCTGGAGGCGATGGTCCCCACCATCCAGCGCGCCCTGAGGGACGCCGGCGTCGCCGCGAGCGACCTCGACGGGATCGCCGTCACCGCCGGCCCCGGCCTGGCCGGCGCGCTGCTGGTGGGCGTCTCGGCGGCCAAGGCGTACGCGTACGCGCTGGGCAAGCCGCTGTACGGCGTCAACCACCTCGCCTCGCACATCTGCGTCGACCAGCTCGAACACGGCGCGCTGCCCGAGCCGACCATGGCGCTGCTGGTATCCGGCGGCCACTCCTCGCTGCTGCTGTCCTCCGACATCACCTCCGACGTGCGCCCGCTGGGCGCCACCATCGACGACGCGGCGGGCGAGGCGTTCGACAAGGTCGCCCGGGTGCTGAACCTCGGCTTCCCCGGCGGGCCCGTCATCGACCGCTACGCCCGCGAGGGCGACCCGGAGGCCATCGCCTTCCCGCGCGGGCTGACCGGCCCGCGCGACGCCCCCTACGACTTCTCCTTCTCCGGTCTGAAGACCGCCGTCGCCCGCTGGATCGAGGCGAAGCGGAGCGCGGGCGAGGAGGTGCCGGTCGCCGACGTCGCCGCGTCCTTCCAGGAGGCGGTCACCGACGTGCTGACCCGCAAGGCGGTGCGCGCCTGCCGGGACGAGGGGGTGGACCACCTGATGATCGGCGGCGGCGTCGCGGCCAACTCGCGGCTGCGCGCGATGGCCCAGGCGCGCTGCGAGGCGGCCGGGATCACCCTGCGGGTGCCGCGCCCGAAGCTGTGCACCGACAACGGCGCGATGGTCGCGGCCCTGGGTGCCGAGATGGTCGCCCGCGACCGGGCCCCCTCCGACTGGGACCTGTCGGCCGACTCCTCCCTGCCGGTCACCGAACCGCACGTCCCGGGCACCTCCCACGGCGGCGCGCACGGGCACACGCACGGCCACAGCCACGGCCACGACCACGTACACGAGACGAGCGCGGAGAACCTCTACTCATGACCGTCGCCCTGATGTGGGAGGCCCGCGCGGCGGACGGCCGGGGGGCCGAACTGCTGGAGTGGGCCCGCGCCCAGGCTCTCGACCCCGCGCCTCCGCGCCGCGAGACGTTCACCGCCCCGGCCGACCGCGTCCTGGTCATCACCTGGTGGGACGCCTCCTACGACGCCGAACTCCCCGAACTGCCCTCACCGCCGCAGGAGTTGCTCCACCGCCCGGTCCACCGCTGGCGCTTCGAGAGCGCGGACGCCGACGTGCCGTGACCGGCCGCGCGGCCTCAGTCCCGGCTCTCCAGCAGCGGAGCGGTGTCCAGCGCGGGGCAGGGGCCGGGCAGGGGGAGGAGCCGGCCGAGGTCCACCTCGACCCGTGTCGCGTAGCGGGCCCTGGCCGGGTCCTCCTCCCGCACCGGGTCGGAGAAGGCGTACGCCTTCTTCTCCTGCCGGTGGACGAGCACGTGGACGGGCACCCCGGCGGCGGCGTAGCCGCGGTACTTCGGGCCGGTGTCGGTCTCGTGGTTGGTGGAGGTGATCTCCCCGGCCGGCGCGAGCAGTTCGATGGAGTACCAGCCCCGGTGCGCCCTGCGGTACGCCTCATCGAGTTCGGCGGGCTTCCGCCGTCTCACGTAGAAGTCCGGGATCAGCAGGGAACGCGTCCCTCCTCGCGGACCGGAACGCGCGACCACCACCCGTACGGGTGTCCTCGTCAGCGGACCGGGTGGCCGAGCAGCATCGTCGGGGCGCCCGCGGCGCGGGTGAGGAAGACCGTGGCCGAGTGCGGTCCGGACGGCTTCACCTTCCGGCGCAGTTCCTCCGGTTCGACCGCCGAGCCGCGCTTCTTGACCGTCAGCGCCCCGACGCCGCGCTCGCGCAGCAGCGCCTTCAGCCGCTTGACGTTGAAGGGGAGGGTGTCGGTGATCTCGTACGCGGTCGCGTACGGCGTCGGGCGGTGCTCGTCGGAGGCGACGTAGGCGATCGTCGGGTCGACCAGGTGCCCGCCGACCAGCTCGGCCACCTCCGCGACCAGGTGCGCGCGGATCACCGCGCCGTCCGGCTCGTACAGATAGCGGCCGACGGGGCCGCAGGGAGGATCCGGCAGGCCGGCGGAGTCCAGGGTGCGGGGGCCGGGCAGCAGGGTGGCGCGCACCCGGGGCGCCTCGCGCGAGGCGGCGCCGAACCACAGCACGGCCTCCTTCACGTCCCCGCCGTCGGAGATCCACTCCGCCGCCGCGCCCTGCGGCACCGCCTCGTGCGGGATGCCGGGGGCCACCTTCAGCGCGGCGAGCGGGGCGCGCCGGGCGGCCTCCACCGCCCAGGACAGCGGCGGCGAGTACGCCTCGGGGTCGAAGATCCGGCCGCGTCCGCCGCGACGGGCCGGATCGGCGAAGACGGCGTCGAAGCCGGACGCGTCCACCTCCGTCACGTCCGCGCAGCGCACCTCGATCAGGTCGGACAGGCCCAGCGCCCCGGCGTTGGCCCGGGCGACGGCGCAGGCCAGCGGGGAGCGGTCGACGGCCAGGACCTCGATCCCGGCGCGGGCGAGCGCGATGGCGTCGCCGCCGTTGCCGCAGCACAGGTCGGCCAGCCGCCGCACCCCCAGGGCGGCGAAGCGGCCGGCGCGGTACGCGGCCACGCTCGCGCGGGTGGCCTGCTCCACGCCGTCGGGGGTGAAGTACATCCGCGCCGCGTCGTCGGCCCCGAACTTCGCCGCCGCCCGCTGCCGCAGCCGGGCCTGGGCGATGGCCGCCGAGACCAGCTCGGCCGGGTGGTCGCGGCGCAGCCGGGTGGCGACGGCCAGCTCCCGCCCGGGGTCGTAGGACCGCAGCTTCGCCAGCAGGGCCTGCCCCTCGTCGGTCAGCAGGCGCTGGAAGACGGAGAGGGCGTCGCTGACGGCCGGGTCGGTGCTCATCGGCCCGTCACCGCGGCGCGCGGTACAACGTGGTCAGGTCGATGTCCATGGGGAAAGGCACCGGGAGGACGAGCTTGTCGCGGTGAATCCCGGTGGGGACGTATGTGCCGGTGGTGTCGTCGAGCTCGTAGACGTGCACGACTGGCTTGCGGTCTTCCTTCTCCACTCGCCAGAAGTGGCGGATGCCGGCCTGGGCGTACTTCAGCGGTTTGGTCTCACGGTCCCGCACGGCCGACTCCTCGGAGACGATCTCGACGACGAGCACGACCTCCTCGGGGAGGTACGCGGTGCGTTCGTCATGTGGCGGACCGCTGACGACGAGGATGTCGGGCTCCGGGCGCTGGCGCTTCCCCAGTCGGATCGTCATCTCGAACTCGACCCACAGGTCGTGGGGGGCCGCGAGTTCCATGGCGTTGGACAGCCGCCGCATCACCTGGCCGTGGAACGAGGTCTGCGGGGACACCATCACGAGGGCTCCGTCGATCAGCTCGAAGCGCGGGGCGTCCGGCGGAATCCGGTCCAGATCGTCGGCGGTCCAGCCGCCGGGCGGCGGGTAGAACCAGTCGGGCAGGGGCTCTGCGGTCATCGGCGGTACTCCTTGACGGGCGGGCACCTGTGACGCGGTACGGGGTCAGCGTACCGGCGCACCGGCGCGCAACGCGCCGTGCGTTGGCACTCCGGTTGACTGAGTGCTAACGCCGTCATAGTCTCAGCATTGGCACTCCCCCATGGAGAGTGCCAACTCAAGCGACGGGCAGATCCGGCACCCGCGACGACGGATCTACCAGGTCGCCACCCCAGACATCCAAACCCCGCCGAGATCTCCGAAGGGGGAGGTCGGATCGTGACGACCGCCACCAGCTCCAAGGTTGCCATCAAGCCGCTCGAGGACCGCATCGTGGTCCAGCCGCTCGACGCCGAGCAGACCACGGCTTCCGGCCTGGTCATCCCGGACACCGCGAAGGAGAAGCCCCAGGAGGGCACCGTCCTCGCCGTCGGTCCGGGCCGCTTCGAGGACGGCAACCGCCTGCCGCTCGACGTCAAGGTCGGCGACATCGTGCTGTACAGCAAGTACGGCGGCACCGAGGTGAAGTACAACAACGAGGAGTACCTCGTCCTCTCGGCGCGCGACGTTCTCGCGATCATCGAGAAGTAAGCACCGCGAAGACTGCCTGTGATCCGCGCCCTGGTACCCGCGTCCGAGACGTCCGGGGCCGGGGCGCGGTTCCTTTGACGAGGACTCCGAGAGGACCCAAGCAACCATGGCGAAGATCCTGAAGTTCGACGAGGACGCCCGTCGCGCCCTCGAGCGCGGTGTCAACAAGCTCGCCGACACCGTGAAGGTGACGATCGGCCCCAAGGGCCGCAACGTCGTCATCGACAAGAAGTTCGGCGCCCCGACCATCACCAACGACGGCGTCACCATCGCCCGCGAGGTCGAGGTCGAGGACCCGTACGAGAACCTGGGCGCCCAGCTCGTGAAGGAGGTGGCGACCAAGACCAACGACATCGCGGGCGACGGCACCACCACCGCCACCGTGCTGGCCCAGGCGCTGGTCCGCGAGGGCCTGCGCAACGTCGCCGCCGGCGCCTCCCCGGCCGCCCTGAAGAAGGGGATCGACGCCGCGGTCAAGGCCGTCTCCGACGACCTGCACGCCACCGCCCGCCCGATCGACGAGAAGTCCGACATCGCCGCCGTGGCCGCGCTGTCCGCCCAGGACAAGCAGGTCGGCGAGCTGATCGCCGAGGCGATGGACAAGGTCGGCAAGGACGGCGTCATCACCGTCGAGGAGTCCAACACCTTCGGTCTGGAGCTGGACTTCACCGAGGGCATGGCCTTCGACAAGGGCTACCTGTCGCCCTACATGGTCACCGACCAGGAGCGCATGGAGGCCGTCCTCGACGACCCCTACATCCTGATCCACCAGGGCAAGATCTCCTCCATCCAGGACCTGCTGCCCCTGCTGGAGAAGATCATCCAGACCAACAGCTCCAAGCCGCTGCTGATCATCGCCGAGGACGTCGAGGGCGAGGCCCTGTCCACCCTGGTGGTCAACAAGATCCGCGGCACCTTCAACGCGGTGGCCGTCAAGGCCCCGGGCTTCGGCGACCGCCGCAAGGCGATGCTCGGCGACATGGCGACGCTGACCGGCGCCACCGTCATCGCCGAGGAGGTCGGCCTCAAGCTCGACCAGGCCGGTCTGGACGTGCTGGGCACCGCCCGCCGCGTGACCGTCACCAAGGACGACACCACCATCGTCGACGGCGGCGGCAAGGCCGAGGACGTGCAGGGCCGCGTCGCGCAGATCAAGGCCGAGATCGAGACCACCGACTCCGACTGGGACCGCGAGAAGCTCCAGGAGCGCCTCGCGAAGCTGGCCGGCGGCGTGTGCGTGATCCGTGTGGGCGCGGCCACCGAGGTCGAGCTCAAGGAGAAGAAGCACCGTCTGGAGGACGCCATCTCCGCGACCCGCGCCGCGGTCGAGGAGGGCATCGTCTCCGGTGGCGGCTCCGCGCTGGTCCACGCCTCCAAGGTGCTGGGCGACAGCCTGGGCAAGGACGGCGACGAGGCCACCGGTGTCGCGGTCGTCCGCCGCGCCCTGGTCGAGCCGATGCGCTGGATCGCCGAGAACGCCGGCCTGGAGGGCTACGTCATCACCTCCAAGGTCGCCGAGATGGAGAAGGGCCACGGCTTCAACGCCGCGACCGGCGAGTACGTCGACCTGGTCAAGGCCGGCGTCATCGACCCGGTCAAGGTCACCCGCTCCGCCCTGGAGAACGCCGCCTCCATCGCGTCGCTGCTGCTGACGACCGAGACCCTGGTCGTCGAGAAGCCGGCCGAGGAGGAGCCGGAGGCCGCCGGCCACGGTCACGGCCACGCCCACTGAGGCACGGGCTCCCGCGGTACGTCCGCCGGTACGAGGAGGCCCGGTCCCCCGGAGTACGGGGACCGGGCCTCTTCGCGTCCGTGCGGGACCGGGCCGGGGCTGCCGTAAGAGCGATGGCGCGTCCCTCACCTCGGGCTGAAGCGCCCGGTGGTGGAGGAGGCGCGCGAGACCAGGCCGCGCGGCGCCAGCCGGGCCAGACCCAGCAGCGCCTTGTAGCGCGGGTCCGGGACGGACAGCGTCTTCCCCCTGGCCAGGTCCTCCAGGGCGGCGTCCACCACCCGGTCGGCGTTCAGCCACATCCAGCCCGGCACGCTCTGTGCCGACATCCCCGCTCGCCGGTGGAACTCGGTGCGCACGAAACCCGGGCACAGCGCCATCAGCCGCACCCCCGACGGCCCC
The DNA here is from genome assembly GCF_022015835.1 of Streptomyces sp. ICN903. NCBI lineage: Bacteria > Bacillati > Actinomycetota > Actinomycetes > Kitasatosporales > Streptomycetaceae > Streptomyces > Streptomyces sp. ICN903. The sequence continues at coordinate 10,943 of NZ_JAKMAY010000037.1, forward strand.
AGGTCCCGCGCCGCGCCCTGGGTGAACTGCACGACCCACGCCTTGGACGCGCCGTAGGTGCCGCGCGGTACGAAGGCCGCCACCGAGGCCACGTTGACGACGCCGCCGCGGCCCCGCTCGCGCATGCTCTCCGCGGCGGCCGAGGTCAGCCGCAGCACGGCCTCGCAGTGCACCTTGAGCATGCGCAGCTCGTCCGCCATCGGCACCTCCAGATAGCGGCCCTTGTTGCCGAATCCGGCGTTGTTGACCAGCAGGTCCACCGGGTGCTTCCGGTCGCCGAGCCGCTCCTCGACCGCCGCGATGCCCTCGTCGGTGGCCAGGTCGGCGGTGATTATGGACGCCTCGACGCCGTGCCGGTCGTGCAGCTCGGTGGCGTGCCGCCGCAGCCGCTCGGTGTCCCGGGCGACCAGCACCACGTTGTGCCCGTCGCGTGCCAGCCGCCGGGCGAAGGCGGCGCCGATACCGGCCGTGGCCCCTGTGATCAGTGCAGTCGTCATACGGGCACGCTATCCGGCCGGGGCCGGTGGACCGTGTGCCGGATGCGTCAGGAGGCGTACTTCGCGGTGTACTTCAGTGCCTCCTCCCGTGCGACGGAGGCCAGCGCGTCGCCGGCGGCCAGGACGCGGGGGAGCAGCGAACGCTCGGTGGTCAGGGCGCGGAAGAGGAGGGAGACGGTCACCTCGTGGTCCGGCCGGTGCAGGACCTCGATCCGGTCCCCGGCACGGATCTCGCCGGGCTCGGCCACCCGCAGGTACGCCCCCGGCGCGGCGGCCCGGGTGAACGCCTTCATCCACCCCGCCCCCCGCTCCGTCGGCAGGACGCCCGTCTCCCCCAGCCGGCCGGCGAAGGTGCGGCAGGGGGTGCGTGCGCAGGAGACCTCCAGCACCGTGTCCGGCCCGATCCGCCAGCGCTCGCCGATCAGCGCCCCGCTGACGTCGGCGCCGGCGGTGGTGAGGTTCTCGCCGAAGACCCCGTTGGGCAGCTCGCGGCCGAGGGCCTTCTCCCAGCCGTCCAGGTCCTCCCGGGCGAAGGCGTACACCGCCTGGTCGTCGCCCCCGTGGAAGACCGGGTCGCCGATGACGTCCCCGGCCAGTCCGCTGCCGCCGCCGGAGCCGGGGGCGGAAACGGCGACCGGGCCGTCGGCCGGGCGCTTGTCGATGCCGGTGAGGCCGCCCGGGGCGTTGGTGTAGCCGACGGACCGGGGGCGGGCGAGGTTCACGGAGAGAAGCCGCATGCCGCGCAGACTAGAAGGGCGCCTTCGAGGAAGCGAACGGACACCGATGTCCCCCGCCGGGGGCGCTTATGGTGGGGGAGTGATCGAGGCACGCCATCTCCGTGTGCTGCGCGCGGTGGCCCGCACCGGTTCGCTCTCGGCCGCCGCCCGCGCGCTGGGCTGCACACAGCCCGCCGTCAGCCAGCAGATGAAGGTCCTGGAGCAGGCCGCGGGCACCGCGCTGCTGGTGCGCGCCGGCCGTGAGACGCGCCTGACCGAGGCCGGTGAGGCGCTGGTGCGGCACGCTGCGGGGATCCTGGCCGGGCTGGCCGCCGCCGAGGAGGAGGTGGCCGCCATCGCCGGGCTGCGGGCCGGCCGGGTCCGGCTGGTGTCCTTCCCCAGCGCCAGCTCCGCGATCGTGCCCGCGGCCGTCGCCGCGATGCGCGCGCAGTACCCCGGGGCCAGGGTGTCGCTGACCGAGGCGCAGCCGCCGCGCTCGGTGGAGGCGCTCCGCGAGGGCGAGTGCGACATCGCCCTCGCCTACCGCTACCCGGACGCCGCCGGGCCGGTGGAGAGCGACCCGGAGTGGGGGGATCTGGTGGTGCGGCCGCTGCTGACCGAGCGGCTGGTGGGGCTGGTCCCCGAGGGCCACCGTCTGGCGCGTGCGGCGGAGGCGGGGGAGGACGCCGGGCTCGCGGAGCTGGCCGGGGAGTCCTGGATCGCGGGCTGCCCGCGCTGCCGGGGCCATCTGGTGGAGGTGTGCGAGAGGGCGGGCTTCACCCCGCGGATCGACTTCGCCACCGACGACTACCCGGCCGTGGTGGGACTGGTGGGGGCGGGGCTGGGCGTGGCCGTGCTGCCGGAGCTCGCGGTGGAGTCGGTACGGCCCCGGGGCGTGCGGACCGTGGGCATCAGCCCCGAGGTGCGGCGCGAGGTGGCGGCGCTGACGCTGCCGGACCTCGCCCGGGTGCCGGCGGTCGCGGCCATGCTGGACCGGCTGTCGGGCTCGGCCCGCCGCTGACACGGGACGGGCCCGGCCCGTCCGGCGCCCGGCCCGTCCGGCGCCCGGGCTCGTGGGGCGTCCGGGCTCGTGGGGCGTCCGGGCCTGCCGGGCGCCGGGGGAGCACTCGGAAGGGCTCGCGGGGAGCGGTGCTACGCCCCGGCCGCGCCGACCAGCCTGGTACGGGCCCGGCCCATGAGTTCCTCGCGTTCGTCCTCGGTCAGTCCGCCCCACACCCCGTACGGCTCACGGACGGTGAGCGCGTGGGCGGCGCACTCCGCCCGGACCGGGCAGCGCATGCACACCTCCTTCGCGGACGCCTCGCGTGCGCTGCGGGCCGCTCCGCGCTCCCCCTCGGGGTGGAAGAACAGCGAGCTGTCGACTCCTCGACAGGCGGCCAGCAGCTGCCAGTCCCACAGATCGGCGTTGGGACCCGGAAGGCGGGAGAAATCTGCCATGGCTTGTCCTCTCGAAGCGAACTGATGCTGGTGAACCAGTCGAGAACAGTCACGACCGTACATCCACGGTATGAGTAGATGTAAATATGCATCTTCGAGATTTTCGGGACATACGCGAGTAATAAAAAGAAAACCCGCCAAACAGGGCAAATGACGACACGGCTGCTGATCTGCGCGGGATAGCCCCTCCGTGTCGACGCCATCACGTAGGGTGTTGAAAGCGGGCGCCGGAGACCGTAACTCTTTCGGGTGACCGTCGTTGAGTGTGCGGAGGCGGTTGACACAGACAAGTGCCGGACGGATGTCCGGGGCGGTCAACCGCACAGGTGACGATTCGTACCAGCCCTGGAGGCCTAAGGTGATGCGCATGAGCTGCGGAGGGCGATCATGACTTCCGTCCTCGTCTGCGACGACTCCCCGCTTGCCCGAGAGGCGCTGCGCCGCGCGGTCGCGACCGTGCCCGGCGTGGAACGTGTGACGACGGCGGCCAACGGCGAGGAAGTCCTCCGCCGCTGGGGCGCCGACCGGTCCGACCTCATCCTCATGGACGTCCGGATGCCCGGCCTGGGCGGTGTCGAGACCGTGCGGCGCCTGCTGTCGGCCGACCCCGGCGCCCGCATCATCATGCTGACCGTGGCCGAGGACCTGGACGGCGTCGCGCTCGCCGTCGCCGCCGGCGCCCGCGGCTATCTGCACAAGGACGCCTCGCGCGCCGAGCTGCGGGCCACGGTCACCCAGGCGCTGGCCGACCCCACCTGGCGGCTCGCGCCGCGGCGGCTGCGCTCGGCCGAGATGGGCGCCGCGCCGACGCTCACCGCCCGCGAGATCCAGGTGCTGGAGGGCATGAGCCACGGCCGCTCCAACGCCGAGATCGGCCGCGAGCTGTTCCTCTCCGAGGACACGGTGAAGACCCATGCGCGGAGGCTGTTCAAGAAGCTCGGCGCCTCCGACCGGGCGCACGCCGTGGCGCTCGGCTTCCGCTGGGGTCTCGTCCGCTAGCGCCCGCGGGAGCGGTCCCGCCGTGAGCCCGTCCGCCGGTCCGGCCGTCCTCCGGACCGCGGACAGCCGGCGGCGCCGAAACGGCGGAGCCGCCGCGCTCCCCGCCCCCCGTACGCGCGGTGCGCGGCCGCGTGCTCGGCGGGGCGCCGTGCGTGCCCCGAAGGCGCCCCGCCGGTTCCGGAGCACCGGGAGACCGCACCGGGAGGCGGGGCCTTCGGGAGACGGGCCGGTGTCGTAATCTCCGGTGTGCCGCATCCTGGATGTATGGAGTTCCTCGGGGACGTGACGGCCGGGCGTGAGGGGAGGGCGCGGGACGTGACAGCGAGTGCCCCTGCCCATAACGCTTCAGTGCACAACCACGGACGGGGTGCGGCGGAACGGCCGCGCCGGGTGCACCATGGACCGATGCGTGACGACGAGACGCCATCCCCGGCCGACGGCCGCGGTGAGATCGGTGCCCTCGTCCGGCGCGCTGTGGAGGGCGACGAGCGGGCCACCCACGACCTCCTCGCCCGTGTCCACCCCCTCGCCCTGCGGTACTGCAGGACGCGGCTGACCCGGCTGCCCGGAGACGCCCGGCACTTCGTGGACGACCTGGCGCAGGAGGTCTGCCTGGCGGTGCTGTGCGCACTGCCGCGCTACCGCGACACCGGCAAGCCCTTCGAGGCGTTCGTGGTCGCCATCGCCCAGCACAAGGTCGCCGATCTGCAGCGGGCCGCCATGCGCGGACCGGGCAGCACGGCGGTGCCCTCGGACGAGATGCCCGAGCGGCCCGACGACTCGCTCGGCCCGGAGGAGCGGGCCCTGCTGAGCAGTGACGCGGAGTGGGCGAGGAAGCTGCTGGCCAACCTTCCGGAGCACCAGCGCGAACTGGTGCTGCTGCGGGTGGCGGTCGGGCTCACCGCCGAGGAGACCGGGCAGATGCTCGGAATGTCCCCGGGGGCCGTGCGCGTTGCCCAGCATCGAGCCCTGTCGCGGCTGCGCGCCCTCGCGGAGCAGTGATCCGGGGCGGATCACAGTCATCCGGCCATCCGGCCAACCGGCCAACCGGCCGTCCGGCCGTCCGGTGAGCGCTCCGGCGGCGGTCCCGCCGGGATCCCGCGGCGGTACGGGGCTCCTCCCGAGCCCGTTAGCATGGACGTCCGCGCCGGGCAAGAGTATTGGGGAAGGTGCCATGGAAGGCGTCATGACGGACAACGTCGGCAGTGCCAGCAGTGCCGACGGGGTTCCCGCTAAGTTCGCCGCACTCGGGCTGACTTACGACGACGTGCTGCTGCTGCCGGGCGAGTCGGACATGGCCCCGCAGGACATCGACACCTCCTCGTACGTCTCGCGCAACGTGAAGGTGAACGTCCCGCTGATCTCCGCGGCGATGGACAAGGTCACCGAGGCCCGCATGGCGATCGCCATGGCCCGGCAGGGCGGCGTCGGCGTGCTGCACCGCAACCTCTCGATCGAGGACCAGGCAGACCAGGTCGACCAGGTCAAACGGTCGGAGTCCGGCATGGTCACCGACCCGATCACCATCCGCCCCGACGCCACGCTGCGCGAGGCCGACGAGCTGTGCGGCCGCTTCCGCATCAGCGGGGTGCCGGTCACCGACGCGGCCGGCAAGCTGCTGGGCATCGTCACCAACCGCGACATGGCCTTCGAGACCGACCGCAGCCGCGAGGTCCGCGAGGTCATGACGCCGATGCCGCTGGTCACCGGCAAGGTGGGCATCTCGCGCGCGGACGCCATGGAGCTGCTGCGCCGCCACAAGATCGAGAAGCTGCCGCTGGTCGACGGCGAGGGCGTGCTCAAGGGCCTGATCACCGTCAAGGACTTCGTCAAGGCGGAGAAGTACCCGCACGCCGCCAAGGACGCCGAGGGCCGCCTCATCGTCGGCGCGGCGGTCGGCGTGGCCGGCGACGCCTTCGAGCGGGCCCAGGCGCTGATCGAGGCGGGTGCCGACTTCATCGTCGTGGACACCGCGCACGGCCACTCGAAACTGGTCGGCGAGATGGTCGCCAAGATCAAGTCCAACTCCTCGGTCGACGTGGTCGGCGGCAACGTCGCCACCCGCGACGGCGCCAGGGCGCTGATCGACTCCGGTGCCGACGGCGTCAAGGTCGGTGTCGGGCCGGGCTCGATCTGCACCACCCGCGTCGTCGCCGGCATCGGCGTTCCGCAGGTCACCGCGATCTACGAGGCCGCGCTCGCCGCGCGGGAGAGCGGCGTCCCGGTCATCGGCGACGGCGGGCTGCAGTACAGCGGCGACATCGCCAAGGCCCTGGTCGCCGGCGCCGACACCGTGATGCTCGGCAGCCTGCTGGCGGGCTGCGAGGAGTCGCCGGGCGAGCTGCTGTTCATCAACGGCAAGCAGTTCAAGTCCTACCGCGGCATGGGCTCGCTGGGCGCGATGCAGTCGCGCGGCCAGGCCAAGTCCTACTCCAAGGACCGCTACTTCCAGGAGGCGGTCGCCGCCGACGACAAGCTCGTCCCCGAGGGCGTCGAGGGCCAGGTCCCCTACCGCGGCCCGCTGGGCGCGGTGGTGCACCAGCTCGTCGGCGGCCTGCGCCAGTCGATGTTCTACGTCGGCGGCCGGACGGTGCCGGAGCTGAAGGCGAAGGGCCGCTTCGTGCGCATCACCGCGGCCGGGCTCAAGGAGAGCCACCCGCACGACGTCCAGATGACGACCGAGGCGCCGAACTACTCCCGGCGCTGAGACGGACCGGCCGGTACCGGTCACGGCCCGGGCGGGCCGTGACCGCTGCCGGCTCACCCGGTGCGCGCCCCCGGTGCCCCGCTCGGGGATACTGGGGGCGTAGACCGTAGGAAGGGCACAGCACGTGACTGAGATCGAGATCGGCCGCGGCAAGCGCGGGAGGCGGGCGTACGCCTTCGACGACATCGCGGTGGTGCCCAGCCGCCGCACGCGGGACCCGAAGGAGGTCTCGATCGCCTGGCAGATCGACGCCTACCGCTTCGAGCTGCCGTTCCTGGCCGCCCCGATGGACTCGGTCGTCTCGCCGCGCACCGCGATCCGCATCGGCGAGCTGGGAGGCCTGGGGGTGCTCAACCTCGAAGGCCTGTGGACGCGTTACGAGGACCCCGAGCCGCTGCTCCACGAGATCGCCGAGCTGGACGAGGCCGCGGCGACCCGTCGGCTCCAGGAGATCTACTCCGCTCCCATCCAGGAGGAGCTGATCGGCCGGCGGATCAAGGAGGTGCGCGACTCCGGCGTGGTGACGGCCGCCGCGCTGTCGCCGCAGCGCACCGCGCAGTTCTCCAAGGCGGTCGTGGACGCGGGCGTGGACATCTTCGTCATCCGCGGCACCACCGTCTCCGCCGAGCACGTCTCCTCGGCGGCCGAACCGCTCAACCTCAAGCAGTTCATCTACGAGCTCGACGTCCCCGTCATCGTCGGCGGCTGCGCCACGTACACCGCCGCGCTGCACCTGATGCGCACCGGCGCGGCGGGCGTGCTCGTCGGCTTCGGAGGCGGAGCCGCGCACACCACCCGCAACGTGCTGGGCATCCAGGTGCCGATGGCCACCGCCGTCGCCGACGTGGCGGCGGCCCGCCGCGACTACCTGGACGAGTCCGGCGGCCGGTACGTCCACGTCATCGCCGACGGCGGCGTGGGCTGGTCCGGCGACCTGCCCAAGGCCATCGCCTGCGGCGCGGACGCGGTGATGATGGGCTCCCCGCTGGCCCGCGCCACCGACGCGCCCGGCCACGGGCACCACTGGGGCATGGAGGCCGTCCACGAGGACGTGCCGCGCGGCAGGCGCGTCAACCTCGGCACGGTCGGGACCACCGAGGAGATCCTGCTCGGCCCCTCGCACAGCCCCGAGGGCCACATGAACTTCTTCGGTGCCCTGCGCCGGGCGATGGCCACCACGGGCTACTCGGAGCTCAAGGAGTTCCAGCGCGTGGAGGTCACCGTCTCCCGCTGAGCGCGGGGGCGTGGGGCGCGCGTACGGCTGAACCCGTACGGCGGGACTCGTGCGACGGGACCCGTACGGCGGAAAGGGGCCGGGCCCGGTGGTGCGTCCACCGGGCCCGGCCCCTTTCCGTGTGCGCGCCGGCCGGGCCGGGCGCGCGCGTCACAGCCGGTGGGCCGCCCCCGTCGGGCTGGCGCCGCGGGTGTCCAGCAGGAGCTGGGCCTTGGCCGACAGGCTCTGCAGGTCGTAGACGCGGTGGTGCTGGAGGAGCAGGGTGAGGTCGGCCGCGGCGGCGGCCTCGTAGAGGGAGTCGGCGCGCGGGACGGGACGGCCGGCCACCCGCCACTGCGGCACGTGCGGATCGTGGTAGCCGATCTGCGCCCCCAGCTCCATCAGCCGCAGGGCGATCTCGGGGGCGGGGGAGCCGGTCCGGTCGGCCAGGTCGGGCTTGTAGGTGACGCCCAGCAGCAGGACGCGGGCGCCGCGGGCCGACTTGCCGTGCTCGTTGAGCAGGGTCGCCGCGCGCTGGGCCACGTAGCGCGGCATCCGGGCGTTGGCCTCCCGGGCGACCTCGACCAGGCGCAGCGGGTAGCCCGGGGTGCGCCCCGCGCGGTCCAGGCAGGCGGGATCGACGGGGACGCCGTGGCCGCCCACGCCCGGGCCCGGCCGGAAGGCCTGGAAGCCGAACGGCTTGGTCTCCGCGCAGCGGATCACGTCCCACAGGTCCACGCCGAGGTCGTGGCAGAGCACGGCCATCTCGTTGACCAGGGCGATGTTCACATGCCGGAAGTTGGTCTCCAGCACCGCCGTCGTCTCGGCCTCGCGCAGCCCGCGGGCCCGCACCACCTTCTCGACCAGCCGCCCGTAGAAGGCGGCGGCGGCCTCCGTGCAGGCCGGGGTCAGCCCGCCGATCACCCGCGGGGTGTTGGCGTACCCGTGGGAGCGGTTGCCGGGGTCGAGGCGGGAGGGGGCGCAGGCGAGGTGGAAGTCGTACCCGGCCCGCAGTCCCGAGGCCTTCTCCAGCAGCGGGGCGACGTACTCCTCGGTGCCGCCGGGGTGGACGGCGGACTCCACCACGACCGTGGTCCGCGGGCGCAGCCGCTCACCGAGGGTGAGGGCCGCCGCCCGTACCGCGCCCAGGTCCGGGGCGCGGTCCTCGCCCTGCGGGGTGGGGGCGCAGATCAGGGCGGTGCGGACCCGGCCCAGCACGGACGGGTCCGAGGTGGCGCGGAAGCCGGCCGAGGCCATCTTGCGCACCTCGGCCGCCGACAGCCCGCCGCCCGCCGGCGGGCGGCCGGCGCCCAGTTCGCGCACGGCGTGCTCGTCGGGGTCGTAGCCGATGGTGCGGATACCGGCGGCCGTGGCGGCCTGGGCCGCGGGAAGACCCAGATGACCCAGACCGAGGACGGCGAGATCTGCGGGCATGAGGCGGCGTCCCTTCCCCCGTCGGCGGAGTCGTGGGGCTGGCTGGCTTGTGGGGCGATGTCAGGTTAAGCGCATATATGACAGATATGGTGGATTGCGTGCGGAGCGGTGTCCGCCCGGGTCGAAGTCGTGCGATCGGCGGACGAACGGGTAGGTGCCAGGGCGGGTACGGACAGGCGTACGGACAGACACACGGACGGGCAATCGACCGGGGCATCGGCATATCAGGGAGGCAGTCGTGAGGACAGCGGCACTGGGACCGGCCGAGCGGGCCGAGGCGCTCGCCCGCATGTCGGAGCGCGAACTGGACATACTGGTCGTCGGCGGAGGGGTGGTCGGCGCCGGCACCGTCCTGGACGCGGCGACCCGCGGCCTGTCGACGGGCATCGTCGAGGCGCGCGACTGGGCCTCGGGCACCTCCAGCCGCTCCAGCAAGCTCATCCACGGCGGGCTGCGCTATCTGGAGATGCTGGACTTCGCGCTGGTGCGCGAGGCCCTCAAGGAGCGCGGGCTGCTGCTCCAGCGGATCGCCCCCCACCTGGTCAGGCCCGTCCCCTTCCTCTACCCGCTGCGGCACCGGGGCTGGGAGCGGCTGTACGCGGGCTCCGGCGTCGCGCTGTACGACGTGCTCGCCACGGCCTCCGGCCGCGGCCGCGGTCTTCCCCACCACCGGCACCTGACGCGCCGCCAGGCCCTGCGCGTGGCGCCCGCCCTGCGCAAGGACGCGCTGGTGGGCGCCCTGCAGTACTACGACGCGCAGATGGACGACGCCCGCTACGTCGCCGCCCTGGTGCGCACCGCCGCCGCCTACGGCGCCCACGCCGCCAACCGGGCCCGTGTGGTGGGCTTCCTGCGCGAGGGCGAACGTGTGGTCGGCGCCCGGGTGGAGGACCTGGAGCAGGGCGGCGAGTACGAGATCCGGGCCAGGCAGGTCGTCAACGCCACCGGCGTGTGGACCGACGACACCCAGCGGCTGACCGCCGAACGCGGGCAGTTCCACGTCCGCGCCTCCAAGGGCATCCACCTGGTCGTGCCCCGCGACCGCATCCACTCCACCACCGGGCTGATCCTGCGCACCGAGAAGAGCGTGCTGTTCGTCATCCCCTGGGGACGGCACTGGATCGTCGGCACCACCGACACCGAGTGGGACCTGGACAAGGCCCACCCGGCGGCCTCCAGCGCCGACATCGACTACCTGCTCGACCGTGTCAACTCGGTGCTGGCCGTGCCGCTCACACGCGACGACGTGGAGGGCGTCTACGCCGGACTGCGCCCGCTGCTGGCCGGGGAGTCGGACGCCACCAGCAAGCTCTCGCGCGAGCACACCGTCGCCCACCCGGTGCCGGGCCTGGTGGTCGTCGCGGGCGGCAAGTACACGACGTACCGGGTGATGGCCAAGGACGCGGTCGACGAGGCCGTCCACGGGCTCGACCACCGCGTCGCCGAGTGCACCACGGAGGAGGTGCCGCTGGTCGGGGCCGAGGGCTACCACGCGATGTGGAACGCCCGCGCCCGGATCGCCGCCCGCACCGGACTGCACGTGGCGCGCGTGGAGCATCTGCTGGGCCGGTACGGCTCGCTGATCGACGAGGTGCTGGAACTGGTCGCCGCCGACCCGAGCCTGGGCGAGCCGCTGCCGTGCGCGGACGACTACCTCAGGGCGGAGGTGGTGTACGCCTGCACGCACGAGGGCGCGCGCCACCTGGACGACGTCCTCACCCGCCGTACGCGCATCTCCATCGAGACCTTCGACCGCGGCACGCGCAGCGCGCGGGAGTGCGCCGAGTTGATGGCGCCGGTGCTCGGCTGGGACGCCGGGCAGATCGACCGCGAGGTGGAGCACTACCACAAGCGGGTCGAGGCCGAGCGGGAGTCCCAGCGCCAGCCCGACGACCAGACCGCCGACGCCGCGCGCCTGGGCGCGCCGGACATCGTGCCGCTCCAGCCGCTGTGACGGCCCGGCCGCCGGTGACGGGCCGTCACCGGCGGCCGCCGCGTGGGCGGTGAGCGGACGCGCCCGGCGTGTCCGCGGATGCCGGGGCGTCAGCCCGGGCCCCGCGCACCGCCGTTCCGGTTGTGTGTCCCCGGCCGCGTGCACCGCGGTCCGCCCCGTGGGGGAGAATGGGGCCACTGCTGGGGCGGGCTGAGTGTGAGGGGACGCATGAGCGACGTGGACGGCCGCGGCAAGAAGGCCGGACGGCTGCTGGGCGGGCGTTACCGGCTGGGCGACGTCCTGGGCCGCGGTGGGATGGGTACCGTGTGGCGGGCCGAGGACGAGGTCCTGGGCCGTACCGTCGCGGTGAAGGAACTGCGCTTCCCCTCCAGCATCGACGAGGAGGAGAAGCGCCGGCTGATCACCCGCACGCTGCGCGAGGCCAAGGCCATCGCGCGCATCCGCAGCAGCAGCGCCGTCACCGTCTACGACGTGGTCGACGAGGACGACCGCCCCTGGATCGTCATGGAGCTGATCGACGGCCGCTCCCTGGCCGACGTGCTGCGCGAGGACGGCCCGCTGGAGCCGCGGCGGGCGGCCGAGGTGGGCCTGGCGATCCTCGACGTGCTGCGCGCCGCGCACCGCGAGGGCATCCTGCACCGCGACGTGAAGCCCTCCAACGTCCTGATCGCCGACGAGGACGGCCGGGTCGTCCTCACCGACTTCGGCATCGCCCAGATCGAGGGCGACCCCTCCCTCACCTCCACCGGCATGCTGGTCGGCGCGCCCTCCTACATAGCGCCGGAGCGGGCGCGCGGCCAGCGCCCCGGCCCGCCGTCCGACCTGTGGTCGCTGGGCGGGCTGCTGTACGCGGCGGTGGAGGGCCACCCGCCGTACGACAAGGGGTCGGCGATCGCCACCCTGACCGCGGTGATGACCGAGCCGCTGGAGCCCCCCAAGCGCGCCGGGGCCCTGGAGGCGGTCATCCACGGACTGCTGGACAAGGACCCGGACAAGCGGCTGGACGAGCCTGGCGCGCGGGTGCTGCTGGAGCGCGCGGCCCGCGGGCCGCGCGCCGGGGGCGAGGAGAAGAAGAAGGAGGAGCCGGAGGGCACCCGTACGACCGTGCTCCCGCTGGCCGGCGCCGGTGCGTCCGGTGCGTCGGGTGCGTCCGGCGCTTCGGGCTCGAACGGCACGGGCGGTGAGCGGCTGCGCGAGGCGCTGCGGTCCGTACGCGCCGCCGCGGCCGCCTCGGCCGGGCGCGGCGAGGAGCACAGGGCCGGGGAGGAGAAGGCCGAAGGGGCCGGGGAGAAGACCGGCGGCAAGGCCGCCGCGGGCACCCCGGGGGCGGCCGGCGGGAGCGCGGCCACCACCGCCGTCCCGGCCGGTGTGGCCCGCGCGGCCCGTATGGCGCGTCAGCCCGCCGGGCTCGCGGTGGTCGCCGTCGTGGTGCTGGCCCTGCTCGGCACCGTCCTGGCCGTCGCGTTCGCGGGTGACGACGAGCCCGGCGGACGGGCCGGATCCGGCACGTCCGCGGCCCCGACGGCCGGGCAGGACTCCGGTGGGGACGGGCAGGACGGCAAGGACGGCGGGCCGGGCGCTTCCTCCGCCGAGCCGTCCGCCGAGCCCTCCTCCGAGCCGCCCGCCGACGAGGACGGTGGGGAGAAGCGGGAAGGCGGCGAGGACGGCGGCAAGGGCGGACAGGGCGGCGAGGGGCTGCCCGAGGGCTACGAGAAGGTCACCGACGACCGCTTCCACTTCTCGATGGCCATGCCCGAGGGCTACGAGCGCGCCGGGATAGCGGGCCGGAACTCCGGTGGCAAGTACGCCCCGCGCGGCGGTGGTTACCCCAAGGTCCAGGTCGACTTCAACGGCAGCCCCGGGGACAGCGCGGCGGGCGCCTGGCGCTCCCTGGAGCCCGCCGTGCGCGGCAGCAGCACCGGCTACTCCCTGGTGGACATCAAGCCCGTGAAGTGGCGGGACTACCCGACCGTCGCGGACTGGACGTTCGAGCGCGTGGAGAAGGGCAAGCGGGTGCGCGTCCTCAACCGCGGCTTCCGGGTCGACGACACCCACGGCTACGCCATCATGATCACTTGTGAGGCGGAGAAGTGGGACGGCGAGGAGTGCCGCACGGTGCGTGAGACCGCGTTCCGGACGTTCCGCCCCCGGGACTGAGACGGACAACCGGCCGACGGGCGACGCGAGGCCGCCCGGGCACGTATCGTGATAGTACGCAGACCCTGTGCGTCCGCGATCCGGCCGGTGGGAACGGATCCTGACGGGCCGTAGGGCACCAGTCCGTGTGGGGAGGGCGCCGTGGACGAGTACTCGGGTCGGCTGCTGGCCGAGCGGTACCGCTTGCCGCGTCCGCCGTCGGACGAGTACGAGCTGGTGGAGTCCCGCGCGTACGACACGGCCAGCGGGCAGGAGGTGCTGGTCCGCCAGGTGCCGCTGCCGGAGGTCGTCGAGGCCGAGTTCCTCGGCGGGGGCGGCTACGGGCACGACCGCGCCGGCCGTGCCACGCGGCGTCCGGCCGATCCCGCCGTGCGGCGCGCGGTGGAGGCGGCGCTGGCCGCCTCCCGGATACCCGACCACCCGCGGCTCGACCAGGTCTTCGACGTCTTCGTCGAGGGCGACGGCCTGTGGATCGTCAGCGAACTGGTCGCGGCCAGGCCGCTGGCCGCCCTGCTGGCCGAGCGCCCGCTGAGCCCCCACCGGGCGGCGGAGCTGGCGGCCGACCTGCTCACGGCCCTGCGCGCGGTCCACGCGCACGGCTGGGTCCACCGCAACATCACCCCCCGCACCGTCCTCGTCTGCGACGACGGCCGGGCCGTGCTCACCGGGTTGGCCGCCGGCGCGGCGGAGGAGGCCCTGTGCGGGTACGACCCCCTCCCGGCGCCGCCGAGCGTGCTGCCGCGCGGCCATGTGGACGGCCCCGCGGACGGCCCGGCGGACGACGTGCCCGAGTCCGGCGTTCCCGGCCTGCCGCCCGGCTACCGGGGGGCAGGCCAGGGCCCGGCGGCGGGCGGTGTGCCCCGCCAACTGGCGGGCCCCGGCGCCGACGAGGGCCCGGAGGCGGGGGAGTACGGGGCGGACGGCCACCACATGCCCCACGGCAGCGGCGAGCGCCCGGAGCCCGGCGGCCCGGCCGCCGGGCGCGCCGCGCGCAGCGGCGCCATCGCCGCGTACCGGGCCGGTACGCGCGCCGCCGCGGCCCGGGCCGAGGTCGAGGCGCGCAGGGGCGAGGTCGGCCGGCAGGCCGGGGACCTGCGCCCGGTGCCCCCCGGTGGCTCGGCCCCGTACGGCGGCGAGGCGTACGGCGAGGCATACGGCGAGGAGCCGCACGGCGAGCGGACGCCGCCCGCGCGTAGCTGGGGCGAGGAGGACGGCGACCGCTACCGCGGCCCCACCACCGCGCTCGCCGCCGAGCGCGCCCGCCAGACCAGGATGGCGATCGTCGGCGCCGTCACCGAGCGCTGGGCCCCCGAGCAGGCCGGGCCCGTTTACGAGAACTGGCGGCTGGCCCCGCCGGTCGGCCCGGCGGCCGATCTGTGGGGCCTGGGCGCACTGCTGTTCCGGGCCGTCCAGGGGCACGCCCCCTACCCCGAGGAGTCGGTGGCCGAGCTGGTGCAGATGGTGTGCGCCGAGCCGCCCGCGTTCGCCGAGGAGTGCGGTGCGCTGCGGCCCGTCGTGGAGTCGCTGCTGCGCCAGGACCCGACCGAGCGGCCCGACTTCGAGGAACTGGGCGGCTGGCTGCGCTCCCTGATCCGCTCCGCGCCCGAGCCCGAGGTCGGGCTGCACACGGTCACCGCGCCGCTCTCGCTGGAGGCGGGCCGGCCCGCCGACCCCAGGCGGCTGCCGATCATAAGGCGGCGGGGCGAGCTGGTGCGCAGGAAGCGGGCGGAGCGGTCCCCGGTGGCCACCCACGCCCGGCACCGGCGCGCCCGGAAGCAGAGGTCGCCGCGCCGGCTGGGCATGGTCCTGGTCGGGCTGATCCTCCTGCTGCTGACCGGGACACTGGTGTACGCGGCCGTGTACATGCCCGGCGGCGGTGCCGGTTCCTCCGGGAACAGCGCCGACCAGCGGCCCGGCAGCGTGGGCGCGCAACCGGAGCAGCCGGAGCAGCCGGGGGAGCCCGGTGAGGAAGCCCCGCCGCCGGAGGACGAGGCCGGAGGGCCGGACGGGCCCGGGGGCTCGGAGGAGCCCGGCACCGAGCGGCCGCAGGCCGGCGATCCGGTGGAGGGGCTCGACGGCTACGAGCTGCACGAGGACGCGTCCGGCTTCCGGATCGCGCTCCCCGAGGACGCCCGGCGGGCGGGTCCGGAAGGCCGGGGGCGGACGGTCTTCACGCACGGGGGCCTGGAGATCGTCGTGGTGCCCGGCCGGGACACCACCGAGGAGTACGGCTCGGACCCGATGGCGTACCTCACCGACGACCAGCGGGAGCTGGACGCGTACCGCGCCGCGGACTGGGCGACCAGTTCCGGGATGCGGCGGATACAGGTGGGCCGGACGGTGATGGCCGAGGGCCGGTTCAGCTGGCGGGATGGCGCGGACAGCACCTACATGTGCGACCGGGCGGTCGTCCTGGAGGGCCGCTACCACTCGGTGCTGGTCAGGGGGCCGGAGAGCCGGAAGGACGACATCGACCGCGTCTTCGACACGATCGCCGACACCTACCGCGCCACCGGCTGAGCCGCGCCCGGCCGGGCCGCCCGCCCCGGCGCCCGAGGCCGTTCCCGGCCGGTTCCCGGGCCGTTCTCCGGGCCTCCGCCCGTATGCGCGCGATCCGTGCCAGTGTTCACTGGCGGATTCCGTGAAAAGTGGTTACCGCCGGGTACACAGAAGGTTTCCCACGCCGTACCCTCCCCGGTATGACGGATTCGCCAGGTACCGCCGCCACCGGGGCGGCGCAGACGACGGGCACCGCCCCCGACGCTCCCGCGGTCACCGCGGCCCCCGCCGTGCCCACGACGGCCGGCAACCCGGTCGCCACCCCTCACGCCGCCGCCCGTACCGCCGCCGAGGTGGTGACCGGCGAGCTGGTCGCCCGGCTGACCCGCGGCCTGACGGGCAGCGGCCGCACCGCCTGCCACACCCCCTTCACCGGCGAGAAGCTGGCCGACCTGCCCGAATCCACCCCCGCCGAGGTCGCCGAGGCCTACGCCCGGGCCCGCGAGGCGCAGCGGGCGTGGGCGGCGCGGCCGGTACGCGAGCGCGCCGCCGTCCTGCTGCGCTTCCACGACCTGCTGCTGGCCCGCCAGTCGGAGGTGCTGGACCTGGTCCAGCTGGAGACCGGCAAGGCGCGGCTGCACGCCCACGAGGAGGTGCAGGCGGTCGCCGTCGCCGCCCGCCACTACGGCCGCAAGGCCCCGGCGTACCTGCGCCCCCGCAACCACACCGGCGCCATCCCGGTGCTCACCCGGGTGCGGGAGCTGCGCCACCCCAAGGGCGTGGTCGGGCAGATCGCCCCGTGGAACTACCCGCTGGAGCTGTCGGTCGGCGACGCGCTGCCCGCCTTCGCCGCCGGCAACGCCGTCGTCATGAAGCCCGACACCGAGACCGCGCTGACCGCCCTGTGGGCGCGCGACCTGCTGATCGAGGCCGGGCTGCCGGCCGGGGTCTGGCAGATCGTGATCGGCGAGGGGCCGGTCGTCGGCCCGGCCGTCGTCGACCACGCCGACTACGTCTCCTTCACCGGCTCCACCCGCACCGGCCGCGAGGTCGCCCAGCGGGCCGCGTTCCGCCTGGTGGGGACCTCGCTGGAGCTGGGCGGCAAGAACGCCATGCTGGTGCTGGAGGACGCCGACCTCGACCGCGCGGCCGAGGGCGCGGTGCGAGCGGCCTTCTCCTCGGCCGGGCAGCTGTGCATCTCCATCGAGCGGCTCTACGTGCACGCCTCGATCGCCGACGCCTTCCTGGAGCGGTTCACCGCACGCACCAGGGCGCTGCGCCTGGGCTCGGCGCTCGCCTACGGCGCCGACATGGGATCGCTCGTCTCGCGACGGCAGCTGGAGAACGTGGTGCGGCACGTGGACGACGCCGTCGCCAAGGGCGCCAGGGTCCTGGCCGGCGGCAGGGCACGCCCCGACGTCGGCCCGCTGTTCTACGAGCCGACCGTCCTGGAGGGCGTCACCGCGCCCATGGCCGTCTGCGGCGAGGAGACCTTCGGCCCGGTCGTCTCCGTCTACCGCTTCACCGACGAGGACGAGGCGGTCGCGCTGGCCAACGCCACCCCCTACGGCCTCAACTCCAGCGTCTGGACGAAGAACACCCGCCGGGGCCGCGAGATCGCCGCCCGGCTGCGCACCGGCACGGTGAACGTCAACGAGGGCTACGCCGCCGCCTACGGCAGCGTCCAGTCGCCGATGGGCGGCATGGGCGAGTCCGGGGTGGGCCGCCGGCACGGCTCGGAGGGCATCCTCAAGTACACCGAGGCGCAGACCGTCGCCACCCAGCGGCTGCTGCCCATGGCCCCGTCGCTCGGCATGGACGACGCGAAGTACGCGGCCTTCATGAGCGCCTCCCTGCGCGCGATGAAGGCGTTCCGCTTCCGCTGACGCCCCGCTCTCCCGCGACCCCCGTCCC
>NZ_JAKMAY010000370.1:0-4950 GCF_022015835.1 Streptomyces sp. ICN903
CTTTCCCGGTCCGCCCCGCCCCCGCCGCGGCGGCCCTCGGCCCTCGCCGGCTAGCCCTCGCTGCTGAGGGCCCAGATGTTCGCGCCGGGCGCCGAGATCGCGTAGGTGTCGATCTCCGCCAGCTCCTCCTCGGTCAGTTCCGGGCTCCGCACCGCCGCCACGTTCGCCTCCAGCTGCGCCACGCTGCTCGCGCCGATCAGCGCCGACGTCATCCGCGGATCCCGCAGCACCCAGCTCAGCGCGAGCTGGGCCAGGGTCTGGCCGCGCCGCTCGGCGATGGCGGCCAGGGCGCGCAGCCGCCCGACGACCTCCTCGGTCAGCAGACCCGGGTCCAGGGAGGTGCCCCGGGCCGCGCGGGAGTCCTCCGGGACGCCGCCCAGGTACTTGTCGGTGAGCAGCCCCTGGGCCAGCGGGGCGAAGGAGATGCAGCCCATGCCCTCCGCCTCCAGCGTGTCCAGCAGGCGGTCGTCCTCCGTCCAGCGGTTGATCATGGAGTAGGACGGCTGGTGGATCAGCGGCCGCACCCCCATCTCGCGCAGGATCCGCGCCGCCTCGCGCGTGCGCCGCGCGCTGTAGGAGGAGACGCCCACGTACAGCGCCTTGCCCTGGTGGACGGCGGACGCCAGCGCGCCCATCGTCTCCTCCAGCGGGGTCTCGGGGTCGTAGCGGTGCGAGTAGAAGATGTCGACGTACTCCAGGCCCATGCGCCTGAGCGAGGCGTCCAGGGAGGACAGCAGGTACTTGCGCGACCCCCACTCGCCGTACGGCCCGGGGTGCATCAGGTAGCCCGCCTTGGTGGAGATCACCAGCTCGTCGCGGTAGGGGCGGAAGTCGCGGGCGAGCAGGCGGCCGAAGCCGGCCTCGGCCGCTCCGGGCGGCGGGCCGTAGTTGTTGGCCAGGTCGAAGTGGGTGACGCCCAGGTCGAAGGCGCGGCGCAGGATCGCCCGCTGGGTCTGAAGCGGCTTGTCGTCGCCGAAGTTGTGCCACAGGCCCAAAGAGATCTCCGGGAGCAGCAGTCCGCTGCGTCCGGAGCGGCGGTAGCGCATGGTGTCGTAGCGGGAGCCGTCCGGGCGGTAGGGGGGTGTGTCGTTCATGGGCCCTGCCTATCACTGTCTTATCGCCGTTCTGTGACATTCCCGGCTCGTGCGGCCGTACGGCGTGGCAGTAAGGTGCTGAGGACCTGTCCGTCCGGTTCCTCGCGGCCCGCCCCGGCCGGGCGCGAGCCGCGGTCTCCCCCACATCCCTCCCGGGGCCGCCCGGGCGAGAGCGCCTTGGCGGGGAGAGGGGCCACAGGGCGCCGCGGGCCGTTCCGCGGGGACGCGACCGGACAGGACCTGGCGCTCGGGATCCGCATGGAGGGGCTGAACAAACCGATGCTGCAATCTTCCCGGGGACGCACCCGGTATCCCCGGTGGCTGCGCCGCCTGGTCTACAGGCTCTACGCCCACCGGGTGGAAGGGCGTCTCGACCACGAGCAGGTGCCCAAGCACATCGGCGTCATCCTCGACGGCAACCGCCGCTGGGCGCGTGCCTCCGGCGGCACGACCGAGCAGGGTCACCAGGCGGGGGCCGAGAAGATCCGCGAGATGCTGGGCTGGTGCGCCGAGACGGACGTCGAGGTGGTCACCCTGTGGCTGCTGTCCACGGACAACCTCAGCCGGCCGGCCGAGGAGCTCAGGCCGCTGCTGGGCATCATCGAGGACGCGGTGCGCGACCTGGCCTCGGACGGCCGCTGGCGGGTGCACCACGTCGGCACACCGGACCTGCTGCCCGACCACACCCAGCGCGTGCTGAAGGACGCGGAGGAGAGCACCCGGGGCAACCAGGGCATCCTCGTCAACGTCGCCGTCGGCTACGGCGGCCGGCAGGAGATCGTGGACGCGGTGCGCTCCCTGCTCGCCGACCGGGCCGCGCGCGGCGCGACCCTGGAGGAGCTCGCGGAGGATCTCGCCCTGGAGGACATCGCCGAGCACCTGTACACGCGCGGGCAGCCCGACCCGGACCTGGTGATCCGCACCAGCGGCGAGCAGCGGCTGTCGGGCTTCATGCTCTGGCAGAGCGCCCACTCCGAGTACTACTTCTGCGACGTGTTCTGGCCCGCCTTCCGGAAGGTGGACTTCCTGCGCGCCCTGCGCGACTACGCGGCCCGCCACCGCCGCTACGGATCCTGACGGACGCGGTCCCCGACGGCGGCCGGTGTCCCCCGAAAGGGGGACACCGGCCGTTCATCGCACCGTAGGCATATGCCGGGGCATGGCGGCGGCCCCGGCAGGGAATATCCCCTCCAGGCCGGCTCCCGGCGCAGGGAGGCGGCCCCGGGAGGCCCCTTGCACACCACGGACGACCGTGCGGGCAGACGCACGCGAGGACGCGGCGGAGGGCCGGTGCCCGGCCCGCGCACGGGACCGGAACCCGGCCTCATCCCCCGCGACGCCGTCGCACCCCGACCTCTTCCGAGGGGGTAGGTCCATCCGTGGTGACCAGCACCAAGCGCCGGGAAGACCGGCGCACCTACGTCATCGACACCAGCGTCCTGCTCGCCGACCCGGCGGCCGTGACCCGCTTCGACGAGCACGAGGTCGTGCTCCCGGTGGTCGTGGTCACGGAGTTGGAGGCCAAGCGCCACCATCCGGAGCTGGGCTACTTCGCCCGCCAGGCCCTCAGACGGCTGGACGAGTACCGCGTACTGCACGGGCGGCTGGACGCCCCGATCCCGATCGGCGAGCTGGGCGGCACGCTCAGGGTCGAGCTCAACCACTCGGATCCGGCGGTGCTGCCCTCCACCATGCGCGGCGACCACGGCCGGCCGCTCGACAACGACTCGCGCATCCTGGCGGTGGCCAGGAACCTCCAGGCCGAGGGGTACGACGTCACGGTCGTCTCCAAGGACCTGCCGCTGCGCATCAAGGCCTCCTCCGTCGGCCTGCTGGCCGAGGAGTACCGGGCCGAGCTGGCCGTCACCGAGTCCGGCTGGACGGGGATGACCGAACTCGCCCTGGCGGCCGAGGACGTGGACGAACTCTTCGCAGCGGAGAGCGTGTACGTGCCCGAGGCGGCCGAACTGCCCGTGCACACCGGCCTGGTCCTGCAGTCCGAGCGCGGCAGGGCCCTGGGCAGGGTCACGCCCGAGGGGCGGATCAGGCTGGTGCGCGGTGACGGCGAGGCTTTCGGCATCCACGGGCGCAGTGCCGAGCAGCGCATCGCGCTGGACCTGCTGCTCGACCCGGAGGTCGGCATCGTCTCGATGGGCGGCCGGGCCGGCACCGGCAAGTCCGCGCTGGCGCTGTGCGCCGGACTGGAGGCCGTACTGGAGAGGCGGCAGCACAGCAAGGTGATGGTGTTCCGGCCGCTGTACGCGGTCGGCGGCCAGGACCTGGGCTATCTGCCGGGCACCGCCGACGAGAAGATGAACCCCTGGGCGCAGGCGGTCTTCGACACCCTCTCGGCGGTGACGACACGCGAGGTGGTCGAGGAGATCACGGCCCGCGGCATGCTGGAGGTGCTGCCGCTCACGCACATCCGCGGCCGTTCCCTGCACGACGCCTTCGTGATCGTCGACGAGGCCCAGTCGCTGGAGCGGAACGTACTGCTGACGGTCCTCTCCAGGATCGGGCAGGACTCACGGGTCGTCCTCACCCATGACGTCGCCCAGCGCGACAACCTGCGCGTGGGCCGGTACGACGGGGTGGCCGCGGTGGTCGAACGCCTCAAGGGCCACCCGCTCTTCGCGCACATCACCCTCACCCGGTCCGAGCGGTCGCCGATCGCGGCACTGGTGACCGAAATGCTGGAGGACGGCCGGATCTGAGGCGGTCTGCGAACGGCCCCGCGCGGCGAAGCGCAGCAGCTTAGCCGCGCGGGGCTTTTCGCGCGCCCTTTTCCGTCCAACCGGTCGGCGAAACGGAATGTGAGCTTTCCCACGTGTCACAGAATTGCATCCACGGTTCCGTCTCCGGCAGTGTGTGGGTCCTGTCAGGCCCCGCATACGGCACACGAACACCATCCGCAGCATCCGGCGCGGACCCACAAGTCAACAGCAGCGCGCCGTATGCCGCCCGAAGCACCACGCGGCCCCTCCCCTGCGGGGAAGGGCCCGGCCGGGCCAGCGCCTCCCGTGGCCAGTACGTGGGGAGGCCCGAGCCAGGGGCACGATCGCGCCCGCGAGGTCACCTGAGCGGGCAGTGTGGAAGGAAACCGTGTGACTCGGATCTCGGTCCGGGGGTTCGCAGTGGCGTCCGCCACCGCGGTCACCACCGTCGGCGCCGTCGTCGGTGTGGCCTCGGGCAGTGAGCAGGGGAAGACCGAACCGGTCGAGGCCACTGCCGCTGACGCGACGCTCCTCGCCGACATACCCGCAGGCCAGCAGGCCCAGACCGCTTCCCTCACACAGCAGGCGGACAACGCGGTGACCGCGGCCGAGGCCGCGGCGAAGAAGGCCGCCGAGGAAGCGGCCCGCAAGCAGGCGGCCAAGGACGCCCAGGCCAAGAGGGAGGCGGCCGAGAAGGCCGCCGAGGAGGCGAAGAAGCGGGAGGCGGCCCGGCAGCAGGCCGCCAGCCGCTCCGCGGAGCGCACCGACTTCGCGGTGCAGAGCTCCTACACCGTCGCCGAGGTCAAGGCGATGGCCCAACAGATCGTGGGCGCCGGCCAGTTCCAGTGCTTCTCCAGCATCGTCGAGCGCGAGAGCGGCTGGAACTACAAGGCCCAGAACCCGTCCTCCGGCGCGTACGGCCTCGTCCAGGCACTGCCCGGCTCCAAGATGGCCTCGGCCGGAGCCGACTGGCAGACCAACCCGGCCACCCAGATCAAGTGGGGCCTGAACTACATGAACGACCGCTACGGCAGCCCCTGCGGCGCCTGGGAGTTCTGGCAGGCCAACCACTGGTACTGAGCCGGTACCGGCCCTTCGCGCCGAGCCGCCCCGCGGCCGCCCGGTTTACGCCCCGAACCCCC
>NZ_JAKMAY010000371.1:0-4928 GCF_022015835.1 Streptomyces sp. ICN903
CCCGCGGCCCCCGCGGCCCCCGCGGCCTCCACGGGCTCGGGAACGGGCGGCCCCGGGCACAGCGGCTGAGGGGTCCTCGCGAACCCCTTCGGGACGCCTCCACCGCCTGGGCTTGACCCTGACACCGTGTGAGGCCCTGGAGTGGAGGGCGTCATGTTCAACATCGGAGACTTCGCCAGACACGGCCGCGTGTCGGTCCGCATGCTGCGGCACTACGACGCGATCGGGCTGCTGCGCCCCGCCCGGACCGATCCGGTCAGCGGCTACCGCTTCTACGAGGCGGGCCAGCTCGCCCGGCTCAACCGCGTCATCGCGCTGAAGGACCTCGGCTTCACCCTCGAACAGGTGAGGACGATCCTCGACGAGCGCCCGGACACCGAGGAACTGCGCGGGATGCTCAGACTGCGGCGGGCGGAGCTGGAGGACGCGGTGGCGGCCGCCACCGCGCGGCTGGCCCGGGTCGAGGCGAGGCTCCGGAGCATCGAGAGCGAGGGACACATGCCCACCGAGGACGTCGTGGTCAAGAGCATTCCGCCGGTGCGGGTGGCCGAGCTGAGCGGCATCGCCGACAGCTTCGGGCCCGAGCACATCGGCCCGGTCGTCCAGCCGCTGTACGACGAACTGTGCAGCCTGCTGGAGCGGGCCGGAGTGGAGGCGGCCGGGCCGGGCATCGCCTGGTACGAGGACGCCCCCGGCGGGGGCGGCGCGGTCGTCGTCCACGCCGGTATCACGGTCGCGGCCGGCGCCGGTGCGGGGGACGGCTTCGAGGTCGTGGACCTGCCCGGCATCGAGCGGGCCGCCACCATCGTCCACCGCGGCCCCATGGACCGCGTCATGCCCACCGCCCAGGCGCTGGCCCGCTGGATCGACGCCGGCGGGCACCGCTCGGCCGGCTACGCGCGGGAGCTGTACCTGGAGTGCCCGCAGGACAGGGAGAAGTGGGTGACCGAGCTCCAGGAGCCGATCACGCAGGCCTGACCCCCGTGCGACGCCGGTGCCCGCTCCCGCCCCTGCGGCGGGACGGGAGCGGGCACCGGCCCGCCGCGTGCGCCGCGCCGGTCAGGGCCAGGAGGTCTCGCTGCGCGGTACCACGACCACCTCGGGCATCACGCTGCCCTCGGGGACCGCCAGCGCGCACATGACCGCGTCCGCCACGATGTCCGGGCTCTGCAGCTTGGAGGTGTCCGCGTCGGGGAAGCGCTCCGTCACGAACGGGGTCTCCATGCCTCCCGCGATCACCCCGGTGACCCCGATGCCGATGCAGTCGCGCTGCGCCTCCTTGAAGAGGGTGTGGGTGAAGGCGCGCAGCCCCGACTTGCCGGCCGAGTACGGGCCGGCCTCGGTCCAGGTGCGGTTGGACGCGGTGGACAGGATGTTGACGATGTGTCCGCCGCCGCGGGCGACCATGCGCCGGTAGGTCTCCAGACACATGTACATCGGCCCCAGCAGGTTGGTGGAGACCACCCGGGTGACCTCCTCGGCGGACAGGTGCTCGATCGGCTTGGAGACGTCCACGGCGGCGTTGTTGACCAGGACGTCCAGGTGCCAGGACGCCTCGTCCAGCCCCCGGAAGGCCGCCTCGACCGCCTCCGGATCGCGGACGTCCACCTCCAGGAAGCGGACGTCCGCACCCTCCTCCTCGCTGAGCCGGGCGCAGAACTTCTCGCCCTCCTCGCGGCGTACGTCCACCACCCGCACGGCGGCCTTGGCCCGTGCGAGGCGGCGGGTGATGGACGCGCCCAGGCCGCGGGCACCGCCCGTCACCAGCGCGTTCCTGCCCTCCAGATCCAGCCGTACCGCTCCGCCCACGGTGCTGCCTCCTCACTCGGCCGCTGCGGCCGCTGTGGCGTCCGCGCCGGAGTGCCCTCCGGGGGGAGGCCGAAACGGGCGCCGCCCGCCGGGCGGTGGACGGACACCGCCCGTTTCACCCGGACGGAGTACCGCGGACGGGACCGCCGCGCCGGCGGCCGTGCGGTGGGGCGATGAGTTCCGCCCGTCCGACCGGTCTGCCCCGGTGACCCCGAAAGCCCCCGTGACCAGGAGGCCCGGTCTTGGCAGCTCATGAGGAGACACGGACGTCCGGCCGCGAGACGGCCTCGCTCGTACTGGCCGCCGACGGCCCGGTCACCCGCGCCGGCATACCGCGGCTGTGCGAGCGGCTGCGCCGTGTGCTGAGCCGCACCCGGACGGACCCGGTCGTCGTGGAAGCCGGGGAGTTCTGCGCGGCGGACATGGTCACCGTCGAGGCACTGGTCCGGATGCAGCTCACCGCCTGCCGCCTGGGCCGCCGGATACGGCTGGGTGAAGCCGGCGAGGAGCTGCTGAGTCTTGTCGCCTGGGCGGGGCTGGGCGAGGAGGTGCCCACCGCCGGAGCGGGCCCGTGCGCGGCGCCGTACCGGGGACACTCAGCGGGGAGCGAGGCGCGCGGGCAGCCCGAACAGGGGGAACAGCCGCGCGGTGTCGAGGAAGGCGTTGAGCGCGGTGATCCGGCCGCCGGACACCTCGACGACCTGCAGCGCCCAGGGGGAGAAGCCGCCGTCCGGATCCGGCCGGTACTGCCCGAACGCCCGGCAGCCGTTCGCCGTGACCGGAATCAGGCGTGACCCCCGGCAGCCCGCGCCGTGCCCGGTGAGCCACGCCCGTATGTCGGCGTGGCCGCGCAGCCACAGTTCGTAGGGCGGCATCGACAGCGTCGCGTCGTCGTGCAGCACCGAGGTGAGGGCGTCGAGGTCGTATGCCTCGAAGGCGCTGACGTAGCGGGCGAGGAGCGCACGCTGCTCCTCGTCCATCGAGTCCGTGCTCCCGCCGGCGGTGGTCTCGGAGGTGACCTCGGCGGAGGCGAGCGTGGCGCGGGCGCGCTGGAGCGCGCTGTTGACCGACGCGACCGTGGTGCCCAGCAGTTCGGCGACCTCGCTCGCCCGCCAGGCGAGCACCTCGCGCAGGATCAGCACCGCACGCTGCCGGGGCGGCAGGTGCTGGAGGGCCGCGACGAAGGCCAGCCGGACCGACTCCCGGGCCACGGCCGTCTCGGCCGGATCGCCGTCGGGCAGGATCCGGCCGCTGGGCATCGGCTCTATCCAGGTGGTCTCCGGGAGTGCGGGCCCGGGCGGGTTCTCCGCCCCCGAGGGGGAGGACAGATCCATGGGGCGGGCGCGCCGCCGGCTGCCCCCGAGCATGTCCAGGCACACGTTGGTGGCGATGCGGTACAGCCACGACCGCAGCGAGGAGCGCCCCTCGAAGCGGTCCAGGGCGCGCCAGGCGCGCACCATCGTCTCCTGGACCGCGTCCTCCGCCTCGAAGGCCGACCCCAGCATCCGGTAGCAGTAGCCCGTCAGCTCCACCCTGTGCCGTTCCAGCCGCAGTTCCGCGGGCTCCGGCTCCGCGGACTCGCGCGTGGCCGTGCCCTTCGTGCCGCTCGCCGTCGCCACGTCACCCATCGGGGCCCCCTGTGACCCTCGTTCCCCGTCCGCGCGCTCCGCCCTGTGGCGGAGGCACGGAACACACCTCCGGACCGGCCCGCCGAGGTCCGGCCGACCGCTTTCCAGCAAACCACCGGCCACTGACAATCGCGCCCCGGCGCGGCCCGGCGCGGCCCGGACGCGCTCAGACCTCCGCCCGCTCGGTGTCGGGACCGCGGCGGCGGCGACGGCGGCGGCGGCGGGGCAGCCGGAAACGGCGCTTGAGCTCGTACAGCATCGGGTGCCGGTCGCGTTCCTCGCGGGTGTAGCGGTCCAGCTCCTCCGCCAGACGCGTCGAGCGCTTCTCCACGTCCAGTTCGTCCAGCACCCGGTCGAACTCCGACAGCAGCGCCCCCAGCAGGTGCCACTGGCGCGGATGCTCCTGGACGCGGGCGAGCAGCAGGTGCGCGACCCGCTCGCGCCCGGCGCGCCCGGCCTCCATCTCGGCCGCCAGCCGGTCCTCCGCCTCCTCGGAGCTGGCGCTGTCGGCGCTGGTGACCAGGACGGCGAAGCTCTGCACCGCTCCGGCGACGTTGCCGAACAGCTCCTCCACGGCCTCGGCCACCTCGTGCGGGAACAGCGGCTCCTCCTCGCGCTCCCTGGCCAGGTCGGTGAGGGTCCGCGACATCGCGCGCATCACGGTGGTGCAGATCTCCAGGGTGTCCAGGCCCGTCCGCAGCACGACCCGGGACAGCAGCGCCTCCTTGACCCGGGGGTTCAGGCGCAGGCTCTCCTCGGCCTGCACGAGGGAGGCGTCGACCTGCGCGATGTCGTTGTCCAGCCGTCGCGCCTCGTGGAGGCGGGCGGCCGCCCGGTGCACCGGGGTGGGAGTACTCAGCTGCTCACCCATGCGCAGCAGCAGCCGCCGCATCCGGCCGGCCAGGTCCACCAGCGCCTCCTCGGCGGGCTGCACCCACACCGGAGGCACGAACAGGAAGTTGAACAGCAGTCCGACCGCGGCGCCGATCAGGGTCTCCAGCACCCGGCTCAGGGCCAGGTCCGTGGCATGGGAGACCCCCAGCACCAGCATGGCGCTGATCGCCACCTCGGGGATGAAGTCGCCGGCCCGCACCAGGTGCCCGACGGCCAGGGAGGTGAGGATGAGCAGGCCCAGACTCCACCAGCTCAGGCCCACCAGGGCGCTGAAACCGACGGCCACCGTGACCCCGGCCACCACGGCGTTGACCCGGGTGATGCCCTTGGTGATCGTGGCGAACAGGGTGACCTGGACGACCAGCAGCGCGGTCAGCGGGGCCAGCAGCGGGGCCCGTGCGTCGGTCAGCCAGAGGGCGGCGGAGTAGGCGAGCGTCGCGGCCGCCGTGGAGCGGAGGGCCTGGACGACCGCCGGCTCCCTGCGCCGCCGCACGAGCTCGATCACGGGTACGGGAACTTCAGGCACACTACCGCCCTTCCCGCCCGGGGAAGATCGATACCGTGTGTCCTCCCACCGCCCCACCCGGCCGTCCCTCC
>NZ_JAKMAY010000372.1:0-4873 GCF_022015835.1 Streptomyces sp. ICN903
CCTTTGGCCCCCCGACGTCCCGGCCCGCCGCCGAGGCGGCACCGTAAGGAGCGAACCCATGTCCCAGACCTCCCTCGCCGCACCGCAGCCGTCCCCCACCGCGGACCCGGACACGGCCCCGGCGGTGCTGGCCCGCGCCTCGGGCGTCACCCGCCGGTACGGCGACCACACCGCCCTGGACGCCGTCGACTTCGAGATCCGCCGGGGTGAACTGCTCGGCCTGCTGGGCCCCAACGGCGCCGGAAAGTCCACCCTGGTCAGCCTGCTGACCGGCCTGAAGCAGGTGACGTCGGGCCGCTGCGAGCTGTTCGGCGGCGACCCGCGCCGCCCGGAGAACCGGCTGCGGATCGGCGTCACCCCGCAGGAGACCGGGCTGCCGGAGACCCTGCGGGTGGCCGAGGTGGTCGACTTCGTGGCGGCCCACTACCCGGACCCGGTCGACCGCGGCGAGCTGCTGGACCGGTTCGGCCTGTCCGACCTGGCCCGCCGCCAGACCGGCGGCATGTCGGGGGGCGAGAAGCGCCGCCTGGCCGTGGCGCTGGCCTTCGTGGGCCGTCCGGAGCTGGTGTTCCTCGACGAGCCGACCACCGGCCTGGACGTGGAGTCGCGCAAGGCGCTGTGGGACCGGGTGGCCGACTTCCACGCCGAGGGCGGCACCATCCTGCTGACCAGCCACTACCTGGAGGAGATCGAGGCGCTGGCCGAACGCGTGGTGGTGCTGGGCCGGGGCCGGGTGCTGGCCGACGACACCGTCGGCGCGATCCGCGGGCTGGTCCGCGTGCACCGGGTCAGTCTGACGGCGGGCGATCTGCCGAAGCTGCCCGGGGTCGTCGCCGAGCACCGCGAGGACGGCCGCGTCCATCTGATGACCGGCGATCCGGACCAGCTGGTGCGGGAGCTGGTGAGGCGGGACGTCGCCTTCTCCGGGCTGGAGGTCCGGCCCACATCGCTCGAAGAAGCCTTTCTGACCATCACCGGATCCTGAAGAGAGCCGCGACCATGGCACTGACCCTCGTCCACACCCGCTACCAGCTGCTGCGGACCATCCGCATCCCGATCGCGCTGGTCGGCTCGGCCTTCTTCCCGGCCGCCTCGATGATCTTCTTCGTGGTGCCGGCCGCCGGTGACGACCCGACGGGCGCCGTCTACGCGACCGCGTCGATGGTCGTCTTCGCCTCCATCATCAGCAACCTCTTCGGACACGGCATCGGTGTCGCGGAGGACCGCGCCCAGCCGTGGGACCCCTACACCCGCACCCTGCCGGTCGGGCTGTTCCCGAACTTCGCCGGGCGGATCATCACCGGGCTGATGATGATGCTGCTGTCGATGCTGCCGGTGGTCGTCATCGCGGCGGTGTTCACCGAGGCGTCCGTCACCGTCTGGGAGTTCCTCGCCGGGCTGGTGGTGCTGATCGTCGCCTCGCTGCCGTTCATGCTGATGGGCCTGGCGATCGGCTACCTGCTCTCCACCAAGGCCGCGCTGGCCGTGGTGCAGATCATCTTCTTCCCCCTGGCCTTCGCCGGCGGCCTGCTGTCGGCTCCCGACGCCGCGCCCGGCTTCGTCAAGGCCATCGCCCCGTACGTGCCCAGCCGGGGCGCCGTCGAGCTGATGTGGGCCGCGGTGGGGGACTTCGAGGTCAACCCCACCGCGGTGGTCTCCCTGGTGGTGTGGACGGCGGCCGTCGGGGCCGTGGCCGTCTACGCCTACCGCCGGGACGAGGGGCGCCGCTACCGCTGACGCCCCTCCCGCTCCCCCCGGCCCCCGGGGCCGTGCCCGTCCGGACTCAGCGCCCGGCGGTCGCGGCCCCGGGGGCCGCCGGCGTTGTGCGCAGCCCCTCGGCCGCAGCGTGCAGCAGCTCTCCTGTCCCCGCGAGGTCGCGGGCGGCGCCGAAGACGTGGAAGTCGGGGCGCACCAGGGCCGCGCGGGCTCCCCAGGCGGCCAGCCACTCGTGGTAGGCGCCCCCGGTGTCCACGGCGGTGACCGCCCCGGTGGCCGTGGAGGTGCCGGCGGAGGCGTCCGCGGTGCCGGGCGGCAGCAGCCGGACCGGGCGGGCGCCCAGCCGTTCCAGCGCGGCGCGCGGGCCGCCGCCGTACTCCGCCGGGTCGTCCCGGGTCAGCAGCACGAAGCCGCCCCGGGCGATCTCGTCGAACGGCACGCGGCCGCCGCGGCCGTCCGCGACCGGGGCCTGCGGCAGGAGCACACCGGCCGGACCGGCCGGCCCCTTCGGGCCGCGGTGCAGATAACCGCCGGCGAGGGCGTCGGCCCGGGTGTCGGCGGACGAACCGGCGGATGTCCCGTCGCGTCCCCGGCCGCCGAGCATCCTCCGGTCGCGTTCGGCCGCCGCGGCCGGGTCGGTCTCGCAGATGAGGCGGCCCAGACCGACGGACATGCCGACGATCTGCCGCACATGCGGGCGCCGCTCCCGCTCGTAGGTGTCGAGCAGCTCCTCCCCGGCCGCTCCCGCCAGCACCAGATCGAGCTTCCAGGCCAGGTTCGCCGCGTCCCGGAGGCCCGAGCACATCCCCTGCCCGGCGAACGGGGGCATCTGGTGGGCCGCGTCGCCCGCGACGAGCATCCGGCCCCGCCGCCAGCGCCGGGCGACACGGCCGCGGAAGGTGTAGACGGCGTGCCGCTCCAGGGTCGCGTTCCGGTCGTCGACTCCGAACAGGGACAGCAGCCGCCAGGCGTTCCGGGTGGTGCCGAACTCCCCGGCCGGTTCGTGGGGCATCCTCATGAACTCCCAGCGGCGGTGCCCCGGTCCGGCGGAGACGGCCACCCTGGGCCGGGCCGGGTCGGCGATCTGGAGGTTGAGCGGGGGGAAGTCCTCCGGCCGGTGCGGCACCACGTCGCAGGCCATCCAGTCCAGGGCGAACCCGAAGTCCTCGCACCCGGTGCGCAGGCCGTGGTCGCGGACGAAGCTGTTGGCGCCGTCGCAGCCCACCGCCCAGCGGGCCGTCAGCACCCGGCGCTCACCGGACTCCACGTCCTCGGCGACGAGTTCGACCGCCCCGTCGCGTTCGGCGATGCCCACGGCCCGGTGCCCGCGCAGCACCCGCAGCCCCGGCAGCTCCCCGCCCCGGCGGGTCAGCGCCTCCTCCAGGCCCGGCTGGTACATGGAGGTGGAGTCGGGCCAGCCGTACGGGCCCGACGGGCGCAGCGGCACACGCAGCAGTTCCTCGCCGGAGGCGTTCTCCACCACGTAGTCCCGGGACGGTTCGCCGATCCGCCGGATGTCGCCGGCGATGCCCGCGGACGCCAGGACGCGGGCGGCCGGGCCGTCGAACGCCACCGCCCGCGGCATCGGGTACGGTCGCGGCCACCGTTCGACGACGGTGACCTTCCGGCCCCTGCCCGCCAGCAGCGCGGCGAGGGTCTGGCCGACCGGACCGTGGCCGACGACGAGTACGTCGGCCGTGTCGCCGGGCCCTTGGGGAGCGGATGCGGACGGAGGGTTCATTCCTTCTCCCGAAGACGAAATCCGGTGAACCGGCCAAGGTTATACCGGCACTCCGAGCGCATACCGGGCAAAACCTTCGGTGCCGCTCACGAAGTGACCCGCGTAAGCAGGTTCATGATAAATGTCAGGCGACCCTCCGGAAGTACTGCACGGTACGGGAATTCCCCATCAGGATTGCCCCGCCGGCCGATCGGTCGGCGTCGACCACCGAAAGGAATTCGACATGAGCCCCGTTGCCGAGACCGAGATCTTCGACTCCTTCGACGTCGAGGAGCTCGAGGTGCTCGAGGTCTCCGACAGCGTCGCCCTCCCGGAGATGGGCGCCTCCAGCGGCGACAGCTTCTGCTGCTCGTCCTCCTCCTCGTCGTCCTCCTGCTGCTGCTGCTGAGACACGGCGGAACCGGTCCGGCCCGTCCGCCCCTTCCGCGGGGCGGGCGGGCCGGTGCCGCAAACAGGCGGAAGCAGGCCGTCCGCTTACCCGGCCGGGGTTCCGGCGACACCCGCGCAGTGACCTATGCAACCGGGATCGTGATAAATGTCAGGCGACTCCCCGGAATTGCGCACGGCGCGGGAAAAATGATTCAGCATTGCCCCGCCGGCCGATCGGCCGGCGTCGACCACCGAAAGGAATTCGACATGAGCCCCGTTGCCGAGACCGAGATCTTCGACTCCTTCGACGTCGAGGAGCTCGAGGTGCTCGAGGTCTCCGACAGCGTCGCCCTCCCGGAGATGGGCGCCTCCAGCGGCGACAAGTTCTGCTGCTCGTCCTCCTCCTCGTCGTCCTCCTGCTGCTGCTGCTGAGACACGGCGTACGGCGTAACGCGTGTCCGCCCTGCTCGCTCCCGGCAGGGCGGACACGCCCCGGCACGGCCCCACCGCTGATTGGATCCCCGTGGCACGCGTCTTCCCCA
Source organism: Streptomyces sp. ICN903 (assembly GCF_022015835.1). Taxonomy (NCBI): domain Bacteria; kingdom Bacillati; phylum Actinomycetota; class Actinomycetes; order Kitasatosporales; family Streptomycetaceae; genus Streptomyces; species Streptomyces sp. ICN903. Next base: position 4,369 of record NZ_JAKMAY010000372.1, read on the forward strand.
TCCACGTTCCCCCCTCGTGGGCACGGCACGAGCACTACGCGCGCAGAGTCCTCCACGCCCTGTCGCGGAACCCGGACCGGGTGGTCCTGCGGTGGCGCGGGGAGTCGTTGACGGGCGCCGGACTGGCCGCCCGCGTGCACGCCGCCGCGCGGACGCTGGACGCCCTGGGCACGGGACGCGGCGACACGGTGGCGGTCCTGACGCGGACCAACCACCCGGCCATGCTGGTCGCCCGCCACGCGGCGCACCTGCTGGGCGCCGCGGTCGTGTACATCCGCTCCCACAACCCCCGCTCGGACGCCGTGGAACTCCCCGCGGCCGTCCAGGCCGAGATGCTCCGCGAGTGCGGTGCGCGGTTCCTGGTGTGCGACGGTACCCACCTGCCCAGAGCCCGCGAACTCGCCCGCGACCCGGGCGGACGCCCGCTGCTGGTGGGAGCGGACGCCGGCGCCGCGGATCTCGCCGCCCGGCTGGACGCCCCGCCAGAGCCCCGCACCCCCGCGGC
>NZ_JAKMAY010000373.1:0-4872 GCF_022015835.1 Streptomyces sp. ICN903
GCCACGGTCTCGGTGCCCACCCGCGCCCCCTCGTTCGTCCCGTGCGCACCAGGCGGGGCGCGGGCGGGGGAGCGGCCCGTGCCGCCCGGTGGCTCCGGCCGTCCGGCCGCCGGACGTCAGATCCAGGCCCCCCGCTCGGCCAGCACCGTGCGCAGTGTCTCGATGTGATCGGTCATGATGCCATCCACGCCCATGTCCAGCAGCGTCCTCATCCGCTCCGGATCGTTGACCGTCCACACGTGCACCTGGAGGCCCCGGCGGTGTGCGTGGCGGACGAAGGCCCGGTCCGCCACCGGTATCCCGCCGTGCCGCACCGGGACCTGCGCGCACAGCGCGCCGCGGCCGACCGCGCCCGGCAGGCGGTACGAGCGCAGCCGCAGGCCCAGGACGCCGCGCGTGCCCAGCGAGGTGGCCAGCCGCGGGCCCGCCAGGCGACGGGCCCGGGCCACCCGGGACTCGTCGAAGGCACCCAGGCACACCCGGTCCCAGGCGTCGGCGCGGTCCAGGATCCCCAGCAGCGGGGCGAGGGCCGCGTCCGCCTTGACGTCGATGTTCCAGCGGGCGCGGGGGAAGGCGCGCAGCAGGTCGGCGAAGAGCGGCACCGGCTCGCCGCTGCCCACCCGCACCCGCCGCACCTGCGACCACGGCAGGGAGGCGATCGCCCCGCTGCCGTCGGTGACCCGGTCCAGCGTGGCGTCGTGGAAGGCGACCAGCTTCCCGTCCGCCGTGGCGTGCACGTCGGTCTCCAGGTAGCGGTAGCCCAGCTCCACCGCCCGCGCGAAGGCGCCGTGGGTGTTCTCCGCTCCCGGCGCGGCGCCGCCGCGGTGGGCGAAGGCCAGGGGGACGGGATGGTCGAAGAAGGGGTGGTCGGGGCGCGGTGCGCGGAGGGCCGGTGCCGTCATGGACGCAGTATCGCGCGACGCCTCCGGCGCCCCCGCGGGCGGTCCGCCGAGCCGCCTTCGAAGCCGCCCGCCGGATCGCCACCCGAACCGCCCCGGTCGCCGTCCGCGGCGGGGGCGGGTGTGCCGAAGACCTTCAGGAAGAACTGGGAGAGCGGACCGATCGCCAGGGCGTAGAGCACCGTGCCCGCGCCCACGGTGCCGCCCAGCAGGAAGCCGGTGGCCAGGGCGGCCACTTCGATGCCCGTCCGCACCAGGCGCACCGAGCGCCCGGTGACCCGGTGCAGGCCGGTCATCAGGCCGTCGCGCGGACCCGGCCCGAAGCGCGCCGTGATGTACAGGCCGGTCGCCGCCCCGTTCAGCACCACCGCGCCCACCAGCAGCGGCACCCGTACCGCGAGCGCGCCCGGTTCCGGCATGAGGGCCAGGGTGGCGTCCATGGCCAGTCCCACCACGACCACGTTGGAGACGGTGCCCAGGCCGGGCCGTTCCCGCAGCGGTATCCACAGCAGCAGCACGGCCGCGCCGGTGATGATCACCACGGTGCCGATGGTCAGTCCGGTGTGCCCGGAGACGCCCTGGTGGAAGACGTCCCACGGACCGAGGCCGAGATCGGCGCGGACCATCAGCGCCAGGCTGGCCCCGTAGAGCACCAGGCCGGCGTAGAGCCGTAGGAGGCGGCGGGCGAGGCGATCGGGGCGATCGGGGCGGCGGCCGGGGCGCGCGGCGAAGCCGCCTGGATCCCCGGATCCTGTGAATCCTCCGGAACCGGACAAGGGGCCGTCCTTTCTGGCGCGTTGGACTGATGCGTGACACTCTGTGGCCTGTAAGCGGTTCCCGGACATGGCCAATCCCGAGAAGGTGGACTCAACCGATGGCTCAGTGGACCTCGGCGGTCGGAGCGCCTCAGCTCGCCCGCCTCCTGTCCTCCCACCGCACCGAGTCGGACGGAGCGCGGCGGACGCCCGCCTACCGGGCCCTCGCCGACGGAGTACGCCTGCTGGTGCTGGAGGGCCGCGTCCCCGTGGCCGCCCGGCTGCCCGCCGAGCGGGAGCTGGCCGCGGCCCTGTCCGTCAGTCGTACCACCGTGGCCGCCGCGTACGAGGCGCTGCGCGGCGACGGGTTCCTGGCCTCGCGCCGCGGCGCGGGGAGCTGGACGGCCCTGCCCGCCGGCAACCCCCTGCCGTCGGGCGGGCTGGCGCCCCTGCCCCCCGACGCGGCCGGGACCATGATCGACCTGGGCTGCGCGGCCCTTCCCGCCCCCGAGCCCTGGCTCACCCGCGCCTTCCAGGGAGCCCTGGCCGATCTGCCGCCCTACGCCCACACCCACGGCGACTACCCGGCGGGGCTGCCGGTCCTGCGCCAGGCCCTGGCCGACCGCTACACCGCCCGCGGCGTCCCGACGATGCCCGAGCAGATCATGATCACCACCGGTGCCATGGGCGCGGTGGCCGCGATCCGCGCGCTGTTCGTGCCGCGCGGCGAGCGCGTCGCCGTCGAGCACCCCTCCTACGCCAACGTGCTGCGCCTGCTGAGCGAGTCGGGCGCCCGGCTGGTGCCCGTCGCGATGGGCGAGGGCCTCACCGGCTGGGACCTGCCCGCCTGGCGCCGGGTGCTGCGGGACGCCGCGCCGCGGATGGCGTACGTCATAGCGGACTTCCACAACCCCACCGGCGCGCTGGCCGGGGAGGAGCAGCGCCGGGAGCTGGTGGCCGCCGCCCGGGCCGCCGGCACCGTGCTGGTGGCGGACGAGACCATGGCCGGCCTCGACCTCGACGCCCCGCCCGGCGAGCCGATGCCCCGCCCGGTCGCGGCGTTCGACGCGGGCGGCTCCACCGTCGTCACGGTCGGCTCGGCCAGCAAGGCCATCTGGGCCGGGCTGCGCATCGGCTGGATCCGGGCCGCGCCCGAGACCATCCGCAGCCTGGTCGCGGCCCGTGTCTACGCGGACCTGGGCAGCCCCGTGCTGGAGCAGCTCGCCGTCGCCCGGCTGCTGGCGGAGGGCAGCGGCCCGGGCGGGGGGCGGGACGACGGACGGGAGAGCGGGGGCAGCGGCTGGGACCGGGCCATGGAGGTCCACCGCGAACGGGCCCGGGAGAACCGCGCGGCCCTCACCGAGGCCCTGCGCGAGCACCTCCCGGACTGGGGGTTCACCGTCCCGCGCGGCGGCCTCACCCTGTGGGTGCGCACCGGTGACCTGTCCGGTTCGCGGATCGCCGAGGCCGGCGAGCGGCTGGGGGTGCGCGTCCCCTCCGGGCCGCGCTTCGGGGTGGACGGCGCGTTCGAGGGCTATGTGCGGCTGCCGTTCACGGTCTCCGGCCCCGTGGCCGCCGAGGCGGCGGCCCGGCTGGCGGCGGCCGCGCGGCTGGTCGCCGACGGACGGAGCGCGGGCGGTGACATCCCGCGCAGCTCCGTCGCCTGAACCGCCGCGCGCCCCGCCGCCGGCCGCGGTCTCAGTGGACCGCCCGCCGGGCCGCGGCCCTCGGCGGACCGGCCACCGGCTCCGGCAGCAGCTCCAGGACCGCCCGCCGCTGCGGCTCGGCCGCCTCCTCGTCGAAGGGATCGGGGGCGGCGGGCACCTGGAGGCGGTGCACCGGCCCCGAGCCCAGCCGGGCGTAACCGCGCCCCGCGGGCACCTCGGACGGCGTGGTGGTCGAGGGCGCCTCGCCGAGCACGGCCCGCACCTCCTGCGCGGTCGCCGCGCCGAGCACCACCCGCGCCCGGGTGTACGCGCGGACGGCCCCGGTCAGCTCCCCCGCGCCCTCGAACTGGTCGGCCAGCGCCACGGTCACCCGCACCGCGCGCCCGTACCGCAGGGGAACCTGGAGCAGGTCCTGCGGGTCGCGCTGCCCCTCGGCGCGGGCCAGGTGGCTGAGGACCGAGGGCCGGTCCACCAGCACCCACAGCGGGCGGCAGACGTCCTCCGGCGCGTCCCGTCCGGTCTGGCGGACCCGGTTGGCGGCCAGCAGCCTGCGCTCGGTCTCCCGCACCACCCACTCCAGAGCCGACAGGGCGCCGGCCGGGGTGGACTCCACCGCCCGCACCCTGCCGCGTCCGGCCAGGAACGCGTACTCGCCCGCCCCGCCGCCGTCCACGACCAGCACCTCGCCCTGCCGCAGGGCCTGGAGGGCGACCGACCGCAGCAGCGTTGTCGTCCCCGACCCCGGGTGGCCCAGCGCCAGCAGGTGCGGCTCGGTGGAGCGCGGGCCCGTGCGCCACACCACCGGAGGCACGTCCAGCCGCTCGCCGCCCTCCGCGACCACCGGCACCGTGCGGGGGACGGTGTGGAGGTCGGTGAAGCCCAGCACGGTCTCGCCGGGCGCGGTGACGAAGCGCTGCGCGCAGACGCCGGAGGGCAGCGGCGGCAGCGCGGTCAGGGTGAGCTCGCCCACTTCCTCCTCCCAGGCGAAGTGGTACTCCCGGCCCCGGCCGGCCTTGGCGCACAGCAGTTCCTGCAGGTGCGCGCGGGAATCCGGATCGTCGTCGCCGAAGTGCGGCGGGTAGCGCAGCCGCAGCCGGGCCAGCCGCCCCTCCTCGGCGAACGCGAAGTCGGTGAAGGCCCGCCGCCAGTCGCCGTCGTGGGCGTAGAGGGGCTGCGGGCGGGGGTCGTCGGCGAGCGAAAGGTGCGGCACCAGCGCTTCGTAGAGGGTCTGCAGCCGTGCGCGCTCGGCCTCGCCCGGCTCGCCCCCGGCGGTGTCCGGGGACCGGTCGCGGCCCTGCCAGAGCGCGGCGCCCGCCAGCGTGACCGCCCCCAGCAGCGGCCCGTACGGGGCCAGCCACAGGGCCAGCAGGCAGGTGGCCACGGTGAACAGCACCGGGCCCCGCCGCTCCCGGGGGGTGCGCTCCCAGCGGCGCCGTCCCGCGCAGGCGAGACGGCCCAGGCCGCGGGCGGCCACGGCCGGCAGGTGCAGTGCGTCGAGGGCGTGTTCCGCGGCCACCCGCCGCAGGTCCCGCCCGCGGGCCGGCGGGGCGG
>NZ_JAKMAY010000374.1:0-4838 GCF_022015835.1 Streptomyces sp. ICN903
GGGACGCGCGGGGGCGGGCACGGCACCCGCCCGGCGGCGGGTCCCCGCCGCCCGCGGGACGTAGACTTCGGACCCGTTCAGGGAACCGCCGCACGCCCGCTCGTTGGAGGACATCCGCCGTGGCAAAACCGCCGTTCACACACCTGCACGTACACACGCAGTACTCCCTGCTGGACGGTGCGGCGCGGCTGAAGGACATGTTCGAGGCGTGTCAGGAGATGGGCATGACGCACATCGCCATGACCGACCACGGCAACCTCCACGGGGCCTACGACTTCTTCCAGCACGCCACCAAGGCCGGCGTCACGCCGATCATCGGCATCGAGGCGTACGTCGCCCCGCAGTCGCGGCGGTACAAGCGGCGCGTCCAGTGGGGCCAGCCCCACCAGAAGCGCGACGACGTCTCCGGCTCCGGCGGCTACACCCACAAGACGATCTGGGCCTCGAACAAGGCCGGTCTGCACAACCTCTTCCGGCTCTCCTCGGACGCCTACATGGAGGGCTTCTTCGTCAAGTGGCCCAGGACCGACCGGGAGATGATCGCCGAGTTCTCCGAGGGCCTGATCGCCTCCACCGGCTGCCCCTCGGGCGAGGTGCAGACCAGGCTGCGGCTCGGCCAGTTCGACGAGGCGCTCAAGGCCGCCTCCGACTACCAGGACATCTTCGGCAAGGGCCGCTACTTCCTGGAACTGATGGACCACGGCATCGAGATCGAGCGCCGGGTCCGCGACGGGCTGCTGGAGATCGGCAGGAAGCTGGGCATCCCCCCGCTGGTCACCAACGACAGCCACTACACCTACTCCCACGAGGCCGAGGCGCACGACGCGCTGCTGTGCATCCAGACCGGCAAGAACCTCTCCGACCCCGACCGCTTCCGGTTCGACGGCTCGGGCTACTACCTGAAGTCCGCGGAGGAGATGTACGCCATCGACTCCTCCGACGCCTGGCAGGAGGGCTGCCGCAACACCCTCCTGGTCGCCGAGCAGATCGACACCGAGGGATGGTTCGAGAAGCGGGACCTGATGCCCCGCTTCCCCGTGCCCGAGGGCCACACCGAGGAGTCCTGGTTCCGCGAGGAGGTCCGCCGCGGCATGGCCCGCCGGTACTCCGGCAACGTCCCCGAGGACCGGCAGAAGCAGGCCGACTACGAGATGGACGTCATCGTCCAGATGGGGTTTCCCGGCTACTTCCTGGTCGTCGCCGACTTCATCATGTGGGCCAAGAACAACGGCATCGCCGTCGGCCCCGGCCGAGGCTCCGCGGCCGGCTCGATCGTGGCGTACGCCATGGGCATCACCGACCTCGACCCGATCGAGCACGGGCTGATCTTCGAGCGGTTCCTCAACCCCGAGCGCGTGTCCATGCCCGATGTCGACATCGACTTCGACGAGCGCAGGCGCGGTGAGGTCATCCGCTACGTGACCGAGAAGTACGGCGCCGACAAGGTCGCCCAGATCGGCACCTACGGCACCATCAAGGCGAAGGCCGCGATCAAGGACTCCGCCCGTGTGCTCGGCTACCCGTACGCCATGGGCGACCGCATCACCAAGGCGATGCCCGCCGACGTCCTGGGCAAGGGCATCCCCCTGTCGGGCATCACCGACCCCAAGCACCCCCGCTACAACGAGGCGGGCGAGATCCGGGGGATGTACGAGAACGAGCCGGACGTGAAGAAGGTCATCGACGCCGCGCGCGGCATCGAGGGACTGGTGCGGCAGATGGGCGTGCACGCCGCGGGCGTGATCATGTCGAGCGAGCCGCTGATCGACCACGTGCCGGTCTTCAGCCCCAAGAACGACGGCTCGGTGGTCACCCAGTGGGACTACCCCACCTGTGAGTCGCTCGGCCTGCTGAAGATGGACTTCCTGGGCCTGCGCAACCTCACGATCATGGACGACGCCGTCAAGCTGGTGAAGGCCAACAAGGGCATCGACATCACCCTGCTCGACCTCACGCTGGACGACCCCAAGACCTTCGAGCTGCTCCAGCGCGGCGACACCCTGGGCGTCTTCCAGTTCGACGGCGGCCCCATGCGCTCCCTGCTGCGCATGATGAAGCCCGACAACTTCGAGGACATCTCCGCGGTCTCGGCCCTGTACCGGCCCGGCCCGATGGGCATGAACTCCCACATCAACTACGCGCTGCGCAAGAACGGGCAGCAGGAGATCACCCCGATCCACCCGGAGCTGGAGGAGCCTCTCAAGGAGGTCCTCGACATCACCTACGGCCTGATCGTCTACCAGGAGCAGGTGCAGAAGGCCGCCCAGGTGCTCGCCGGGTACAGCCTCGGGCAGGCCGACCTGCTGCGCCGGGCGATGGGCAAGAAGAAGAAGGAGGTCCTGGACGCCGAGTTCGTCAACTTCCAGAAGGGCGCCCGGGAGAAGGGCTACTCCGACGAGGCCATCCAGGCCGTGTGGGACGTGCTGGTGCCCTTCGCCGGATACGCCTTCAACAAGGCGCACTCCTCGGCGTACGGACTGGTCTCCTACTGGACGGCCTACCTCAAGGCGAACTACCCGGCCGAGTACATGGCCGCCCTGCTGACCTCGGTGCGCGACGACAAGGACAAGTCGGCGGTCTACCTCAACGAGTGCCGACGCATGGGCATCAAGGTGCTGCCGCCGGACGTCAACGAGTCCGAGGCGAACTTCACCCCGCGCGGCGACGACACGATCGTCTTCGGGCTGACCGCCGTGCGCAACGTCGGCCAGAACGTGGTGGACTCGATCGTCGCCTGCCGCAAGGCGAAGGGGAAGTACACCTCCTTCCCCGACTTCCTCGACAAGGTCGACGCGGTGGTGTGCAACAAGCGCACGGTCGAATCGCTGATCAAGGCCGGGGCCTTCGACGAGCTGGGCCACACCCGCAAGGGCCTGACCGCGCACTTCGAGACCATGATCGACAACGTGGTGCAGGTCAAGCGGAAGGAGGCCGAGGGACAGTTCGACCTCTTCGGCGGGATGGGGGAGGAGTCCTCCGACAGCGGCCCCGGCTTCGGCATGGACGTGGAGTTCTCCCCCGAGGAGTGGGACAAGAGCTACCTGCTCGCACAGGAGCGGGAGATGCTCGGCCTCTACGTCTCCGACCACCCGCTGTTCGGGCTCGAGCACGTGCTGTCCGACAAGACGGACGCGGCGATCTCCCAGCTCACCGGCGGCGACTTCTCCGACGGCTCGATCGTCACCATCGGCGGGATCATCTCCGGCCTCCAGCGGAAGATGACCAAGCAGGGCAACGCCTGGGCGATCGCCACCGTGGAGGACCTGGCGGGCTCGATCGACTGCATGTTCTTCCCCGCCACCTACCAGCTCGTCTCCACCCAGCTCGTGGAGGACGCGGTGGTCTTCGTCAAGGGGCGCCTGGACAAGCGCGAGGACATCCCCCGCCTGGTCGCCATGGAGCTGATGGTCCCCGACCTGTCGGACGCCGCCTCCGACGCGCCCGTCACCATCACCATCCCCACCGTCAAGGTCACCCCGCCGCTGGTGGAGAAGCTGGGGGAGGTGCTCACCCACCACCGCGGCTCCACCGAGGTGCGGGTCAGGCTCCAGGGCAGCCGCAAGACGACGGTGCTGCGCCTGGACCGGCACCGGGTCACCGCCGACCCCGCGCTCTTCGGCGACCTCAAGGCACTGCTCGGCCCCTCCTGCCTGGCCGGCTGAGACGGGCCGGACGCGCCACGGGGCGCCCCGGTCCTCACCGGGGCGCCCCGTGCGGTGACCGCCGCCGTACCGTGCGCGGCGGCCGGTGTCAGTTGTGGCCGAAACGCCTGCGGTGCTTGCGCGCCACGTCGGCGGGGGTGCCCTGCGCGGCCGGCTGCGTCCGCGCCATCCGCTCGGCGGTGGCCTTCGACTGCTCCTGCGTCTCCTCGGCGGCGGTGCGCCTGCCGTGCTCCTCGCGGTTCTCCTTCTTGCGCTTGCCCACGATCGCCTCCTGTGCGGATCTCGGAACGATGGGCCGTGCCCAGCGTCGCACGCGTTCGCACAGTGCGCATGTCGGGCGACAACCCTCGGTGGCCGCCCCTTCCGCCGGGAAGGGGCCGCCCGCACGGTGGACACCGGCCGCCCGCCACGCCGAAGATCGAGCCGGAGCCCATAAGCCCTGTACGGTCGGGCAGACTCGAAGCAGACTCCAAGGAGCGGGGCCGGGGCGAGCGCGGCGCGGCCGCGTCAGACGTCACCGGCCCCGGCGGCCGTACCGGTCGTGCCGGTCGTACCGAGAGTGGGTGGAGCGTGGACCGCTGCGTCGTCCTGGTGGACGCCGGGTATCTCCTGGGCGCCGCCGCGAGCCTCCTGGCGGGCGAGCCCGCGCGCTCCCGGATCACCGTGGACCACTCCGTGCTCATCCAGGGACTGCGCGAGCGCGCGGAGCTGGACACCGGCTGCCGGCTGCTGCGCATCTACTGGTTCGACGGCGCTCCCGACCGGGTGCCCCAGCCCGAGCACCGGCGGCTGCGGGTGATGCCGCGTGTGACGGTGCGGCTCGGCGCCCTCACCCGCAGCGAGGGGCGGTGGGCGCAGAAGGGCGTGGACGCCGCCATGCACGCCGAGCTGACGGAACTGGCCCGCAACCGCGCCTGCTCCGACATCGTGCTGGTCACCGGGGACGGCGACCTGCTGCCCGGGCTGATGTCCGCCAAGGAGCACGGAGTGGCCGTCCACCTGTGGGCGGTCCAGGCGGCCGACGGCGACTACAACCAGTCCGAGGACCTGGTGGCCGAGGCCGACGAGCGGCGCGTCCTGGACCGGGCCTGGATCACCCGCGCCGTACGGGCCAGGGACCTGACCGGGGTCTGCCCGCCCCAGCAGCCCGAGATCGCCGCCATCCTCTCCGCCCCG
>NZ_JAKMAY010000375.1:0-4835 GCF_022015835.1 Streptomyces sp. ICN903
GGGCGCCGCGCCCCGACGACGCGCCCCTGTGGGAGAGGCAGTTGCGCTCCCTGTGGGGACTGGGCGACGCGGCGGTCGAGCTGGTGGTGGAGCGCGTCGAGGCGGGCCCCGGGCAGGCGCTGGCCCGGATCTTCCCCGACGCGCCCCTGACGGTGTACGCCACCGGGCTGTCGGCCTACGGGCCCACCCCCGGCAGGCTGGATCCGCTGGTGGGCGCGCGGGTGCGGCGGCTGCTCCACCCCGGCCTGGTGCCCGGTCTGCGGCCGTTGCTGCTGGCGGAGTTCGGCGTCGCGGCCGAGACGGTGCCCGGCGAGGCGCTGCGGGCCGTCGCCGCCCGGGCGGCGCGGGAGCTGCCGGACACGGGCGCGCCCGAGGGTGCGGTGGTGCTGCTCGGACAGGACCCGCACGCTCCCGGCGCGCTCCCCCCGGGTGAGGAGGAGCGGGCGTACGGGCGGCTGCTGCGCGGTCTGCGGGAGGCCGGCCACCGCGCGGTGGTCCTCGCGCCCCACCCCGCCGACCCCGCGCACCGGGTGCGGGGGATCGCGCGGCAGGCGGCGGAGCTGGGTGTGGAGCTGTACGAGCCGCAGGGCGCGCAGCCGGTGGAGGCGCTGTACGAGCGGCTGCGCCCGGCGCTGGTGACCGGCCGCTCGTTCGGGGCCCTGCTGGCCGCGAGCGCCGTCCACGGCCTGCCCGCCTCCCACGGCGGTACGGCCGTCCCCTCGGCCGGCGCGGGCGCGCACGAGGGGGGCGGGCCGGTCGCGGCGGTGATCGCGGACGCGCTGCTGCCGGGCGGGGCCGCTTCCGCCGGCCCGGCCGACACCACCGGCACCGCCGGTCCCGCCGAGCTCGCCGAACTGGCCCGGCTGGTGCGGGCGGTGGCGTTCTGCGCGCAGCCGCGGGTCAATCCGGGGTTGCGCGGCGAGGCCGAGCGCTTCCTGGCCGCCCACCCCGAGGAGCGCGTACGGCGCTGGTTCCCGCGCCGCCTGCTGGCCTCCCTCGCCCTGCCCGGTGGGCTCCCCGCCGGACTGGGGCCGGTCGTCCGCAGTCCGGCGGTGCGGCGCGCGGCGCGGCGGGCCCGCGCGCTGGGGCGGAGGGCGCGCCGGTGAACGGGCCGTGCGGAAGGCGCCCTTCCGGGAACCGGCGCGGGGACTCGCGCAGAGGCCCGCGCGGGGGCGCGTACGGTCCGCGCGGACCGTGTCGTTCGTCACAGCCGTACGGCCGCCCGGGCCCCGGCGGGCCCATCACCGCAGGGTGGACGGTGTGTTGGGGACGGCTTCGCCGCCGGTGTCCGGCCGCGGGGTGATCTGCGTCTCTGTTTAAACGGCATGAGTCCCCTCATGCTGGAGATCCGCGACGCCCATTCGCGGCGATCACGGACACAGGCACACCAAAGGCGCACCGGAGCCCCGCACACCGGCGCGCCACGAGGCGAGACGAGGGAACCACCATGGGCCACACGACGGCGGCGAGCATCCCGGCACTCCGGCTCCGTACCGGCGGGCCGTCCGAGGAGGACCGCGAGAAGCTGGTCGAGCAGGTGCTCGGCTGGACGCTCACCGTGCTGGTCTCCGTGATCGTCACCGGGCTCGGCCTGCTCTGAGACGCTTCCGGCACATGGAGAACGCCCCCGGTGGTCCTCCACCGGGGGGCGTTCTCCATGTGTGCGGTGGCCGGAACCCGGCCGTGCCGCGCCGTCCCTCGCCGTCTCCCGACGTGCTCAGAAGGCGTCGGTGGGGACGTAGGCGCCCCACACCTCCCGCAGGGTGTTGCAGACCTCGCCGACGGTGGCGCGGGCCCGCAGCGCCTCCTTCATCGGGTACAGCACGTTGTCGCTGCCCTCGGCCGCCTTGCGCAGCTCGGCCAGCGCCCCGTCCACGGCCGCCCGGTCGCGCTCGGCGCGCAGCCGCGCCAGCCGCTCGGCCTGCTGGGCCTCGATGGCCGGGTCCACCCTCAGCGGCTCGTACGGCTCCTCCTCCTCCAGCTGGAACCGGTTGACGCCGACGACGACGCGCTCACCGGAGTCGGTCTCCTGGGCGATGGCGTACGCGCTGCGCTCGATCTCGCCCTTCTGGTAGCCGTGTTCGATGGCGCTGACCGCGCCGCCCAGCTCCTCGACCTTGCCCATCAGCTCCAGCGCGGCGGCCTCGACCTCGTCGGTCATCGACTCCACCACGTACGACCCGGCGAAGGGGTCGACGGTGGCGGTCACGTCCGTCTCGTAGGCCAGCACCTGCTGGGTGCGCAGCGCCAGGCGGGCCGACTTGTCGGTGGGCAGTGCGATGGCCTCGTCGTAGGAGTTGGTGTGCAGCGACTGGGTGCCGCCCAGCACCGCGCCCAGGCCCTGGACGGCCACGCGCACCAGGTTCACCTCGGGCTGCTGCGCGGTGAGCTGCACGCCCGCGGTCTGGGTGTGGAAGCGCAGCATCATCGACTTGGGGTTCTTGGCCCCGAACTCCTCCTTCATCACCCGCGCCCAGATCCGGCGGGCGGCGCGGAACTTGGCCACCTCCTCCAGGATCGTGGTGCGCGCGACGAAGAAGAACGACAGCCTGGGGGCGAAGTCGTCCACGTCCATGCCGGCCGCCACCGCCGTGCGCACGTACTCGATGCCGTCGGCGAGGGTGAAGGCGATCTCCTGCGCGGGCGTCGCCCCGGCCTCGGCCATGTGGTAGCCGGAGATGGAGATGGTGTTCCAGCGCGGGATCTCGGCCCGGCAGTACTTGAAGATGTCCGCGATCAGCCGCAGCGAGGGCTTGGGCGGGAAGATGTAGGTGCCGCGGGCGATGTACTCCTTGAGCACGTCGTTCTGGATGGTGCCCGTCAGCTTCTGCGACGGCACGCCCTGCTCCTCGGCCACCAGCTGGTAGAGCAGCAGCAGAACGGCGGCGGGGGCGTTGATCGTCATCGAGGTGGAGACCTCGCCCAGCGGGATGCCGTCGAACAGCACCCGCATGTCGTCGATCGAGTCGATCGCCACGCCGACCTTGCCGACCTCGCCGTGCGCGATGGGGGCGTCGGAGTCGTGGCCCATCTGCGTCGGCAGGTCGAAGGCGACCGACAGGCCCATGGTGCCGTTGGCGATCAGCTGCTTGTAGCGGGCGTTGGACTCCACCGCCGTGCCGAAGCCGGCGTACTGGCGCATCGTCCACGGCCGCCCGGTGTACATCGTCGGGTAGACGCCCCGCGTGTACGGGTACGAACCGGGCTCGCCCAGCTTCGTCTCCGGGTCCCAGTCCCGGAGCGATTCGGGTCCGTAGACCGGCTCGATCGGCAGCCCGCTCTCGCTGAGCCGGTCCTTGCCGGTCCCGCGGCCAGTCTCGCGTGCCATGTTCGGTGCCTCCCGCTTCGTCGCCCTGTCCGATACGGACTGTAGCGATCGGCGGGAGAGCGACGGGAGAGCCACAGCCTGGGACCTTGCTCACAAACGAGCGGGGTGGTGCGCGGAAGGGTTCGCGCGGGTGACACGCGCGGAACCGCCGGGGGGTGGTCCGGCGTCCCCGGTTCGGGCAGTCTGGCTGCCGGGAACGTACACAGGTGGGGAAAACCGGTGAAGGTCCGGCGGATCCGAGGGGGTTTCGATGTCCTGGGGGGAGTCCACGCGGCGCGGGCCGGCGGGCCGTGCCGCGCTCGCCGCGGCGGCCGCGGTGCTGCTGGGGGCGGGGTGCACGGCGCAGCAGACGGACGCGGGGGCGCGATCGCCGGCGGCGGTCACGGCACCGCCGCCCGCGCCGTCCGCGACACGGAGCACACCCGCGCCCGATCCGACACCGACACCCACGCCCACGCCGTCCGCGAGCGAGGAGGGGGAGCGGCGCACCCCGACACCGCCCGTTGCTCCGCCGGTGTCCGCCTCGCGGCCTCCGGCGCCGCCCGGGACGCCGACGGCGTCCACCGCGCCGCCCGCGCCGGCGCCGATGCTGCGGGAGGGCGCGCAGGGCGAGAAGGTCCGTGAACTCCAGGCGCGGCTGCGCCAGGCCGGGCACTTCGACCTCAACCCGACCGGCTACTACGGCCCGGTCACCACCGCGTCCGTGTCCGCCTTCCAGAAGCGGCGGGGTCTGACGGCGGACGGGCAGGTCACCCGGGCCACCTGGAACGACCTGACGGCTCGGACGAGGACCCCCACCCGGGCGGAGCTGTACCCGCCCACCACCCGGCCGATAGCCGACCCCGACCCCAGGTGCCTGAAGGGCCGGGCGCTGTGCATCAGCAAGGAGAGCCGGACGCTGGCCTGGATGATCGACGGGAAGATCGTCTCCGCCATGGACGTGCGCTTCGGCTCGGAGCTCACCCCGACCCGCGAGGGCGAGTTCGGCGTCACCTTCAAGAGCCGGGACCACCACTCCACGCTCTACGACACCCCGATGCCGTACGCGATGTTCTTCAGCGGCGGCCAGGCGGTGCACTACTCCGCGGACTTCGCCGCCAACGGTTACAACGGGGCCTCGCACGGCTGCGTCAACGTACGGGACAGGGAGAAGATCGCCGCGCTCTTCGAGCAGGTGAGGGTGGGCGAGAAGGTGATCGTCTACTGACGTTTCCGGCGCCCTTCCCGAGCGGGGCGCGGGCCGGTGCGAACCGGGGTGAAGAGGCGCGGGCGGGGCCGGGGGAACGTGCCCCGCCCGCGCTACGCGCATCCCGCAGGTACGGGGGGAACCTTGGGTGGCGCGCTCGCCGATGACCAGTCGGCTTGTTCTGTACTGCGTCCGTGGCCCGAAAAGTGTCACACCCGCCGGGCGGCGGCCCCGGTGAGGCCGGTCACACGGCCGTCGGCGCGTCTTCCGGGGGGTGTTCCGGGGCGTGTTCCGGGGGCCGGTCCGGTCAGGGTCGGGAGG
>NZ_JAKMAY010000376.1:0-4828 GCF_022015835.1 Streptomyces sp. ICN903
GCGGGCGGGGCGCGGCGGTGCGCGAGCGCATGGTGCGCTTCTGGGGGCAGCTCTACGTCCTCAACTACGCGGTCGGGATCGTCACCGGCATCGTCATGGAGTTCCAGTTCGGGCTGGCCTGGAGCGGGCTCGGGCACTACGCGGGCGATGTCCTGGGCGCCTCGCTGGCGATGGAGACGATCGTCGCGTTCTTCGTCGAGTCCACCTTCCTGGGGCTGTGGATCTTCGGCTGGAACCGCTTCGGGCCCCGGCTGCACTGCGCCCTGCTGTGGGTGGTCACCGGCACCGCTTACCTGTCGGCCTACTGGATCCTGGTCGCCAACGGCTTCCTCAACCACCCCGTGGGGTACGCCAGGACGGCGCACGGCATCGAACTGGCCGACGCCCCCGCCGTGCTGGCCAACCCCAGCACGCTGCTCGCCTTCGGGCACATCGCGGGCGGGGCGCTGCTGACGGCGGCGTTCTTCGTCGCCGGGATCAGCGCGTACCACCTGCGCCGGCGCGGCACGCACGGGCTGTCCGGGGCCGACACCGAGCTGTTCCGCAGATCGCTGCGGATCGGGGTCTTCCTCGCCCCGCCCGCGCTGCTGTGGACGGCGGTGTCCGGCGGCCTCCAGCTCTCCGCGATCGCCGGCCACCAGCCGATGAAGAGCGCGGTGTGGCGGGCGGAGACGGCCGAGATCGCACGGCTCCAGGCGGAGCTGACCGAGCGCTTCGGTCCGGGCGACTACATCCCCTCCCAGGGGCTGGTGCGCGGCGCCGCGCTGCTGATGCTCGGCGCGTTCGCGCTGATGCTGTACGCCTCGGCCGGCTCGGCGCTGCTGGCCTGCTTCCGCCGGGCCGTGCTCCGCTTCCGGGCCTGGCACCTGCTGCTGATGGCGCTGGTGCCGCTGCCGTACGCGGCGATGACGGCGGGCTGGGTCTTCCGGGAGGCCGGTCGGCAGCCGTGGGTGGTGTACGGGCTGCTGCGGACCGAGGACGCGCTCTCGGACGTGTCGGCCGGTGCGATGCGGGTCTCGCTGGCCGTCTTCACCACGCTCTTCGCACTGCTGCTGGCCGTCAACTGGTGGCTGCTGCTGCGCACCGCCCGCCGGGGCCCCGGCGCCGTCGCGCTCGGGGAGATCGGTGAGCCGGGGGAGCCGGAGGAGCCCGCGGGGACCGGAGGTTCCGGAGAGGACGGGCGGGCGCCGGGAGGCGGCGGGCCGCCCGCCGACCGCGACCCCGGCCCCATGCCCGCCTACTGAGGACCGAGAGCCGAGAGCCGAGAGCCGAGAGCCCGCCCGGAGCCGTACGGGCGACGGAGACCGGAGAACGGAGAACGGAGACCGCCGTGGAGACCCTCGCCGCCGCCCTGCTGGGGCTGTTCACCGCCGGCTACCTGGTGCTCGGCGGCGCCGACCTCGGCGTCGGCATGCTCCTGCACCACCTGGGGCGCGACGAGGGCGAGCGGCGGACCGTCCTGGCCGCCATCGCCCCCTTCTTCCTGGCCGACGAGGTGTGGCTGATCGCCGCCGCCGGGGTGTTCGTCGGCTGCTTCCCGGAGCTGGAGGGGGAGGTGTTCAGCGGTCAGTTCGCCGTCCTCGTCCCCCTGCTGACCGGGTGGGTCGTGCGCGACGCGGGCCTGTGGTGGCGCGGACGTGCCCCGTGGCGCGCCTGGCGGGCGCTGTGCGACGGCATGGTCGCGGCCGGGAGCTGGACGGCGGCCCTCGCCTGGGGATGGCTGCTGGCCGGGCTGCTCAACGGAGCTCCGGACGCACCGGCCGCGGGCCCGGCGGCCGTCCTCACCTCGCTGGGCGTGGCCGCGCTGTTCGCCGTCCACGGGTCGGCCTTCGCCGCGCTGCGGCTGACCGGCGGCCTGCGCCGTCGCGCCCGGCTGCCCTCGGGCCGTGCCGGGGAGCGGCCCACCTTCGCCCTGACCGCCCTGGCCATGGCCGCGCTGCCGCTCGCCGCGGGCGTACGGCTGCCCCTGGCCGACTCGGCGGCCGGCGCCGCGGCGCTCGGGCTGCTGGTGCCGGCGGTGCTGGTGGTGGCACCGCTGCTGGCGGCAGCCCAGGTGTGGCTGTGGCTGGCCTTCCGGGGCCGGGTCACCGGCCCCTCGTACCTGTAGACACTCCGATCGGAGAGCGATAAGACCATGAAGCACGTACTCGCGGCCCTCGCCGGCGCCGTCGCCGGCTTCCTCCTGGGCGAACTGACCGCCGTGGCGATCGGCCTGACCGCCGAGGCCGTCCTCGGCGCCTCGATGCCCTTCGCGCTCAAGCTCATGCCCCTGTACCTGGCGGTGGTCGGCGTCGTCGCGGGCCCGTACCTGCTGGGCCGGGAGGCCCGCCGGAGGCGGGAGGGGAGGCGGGAGGACCGGCCGGAGGGGAGCGGGTGACGCCGGCCGGTGCCGGCGCGGGATCCGGCGCCGGGGCGGGGCCGCACTCCGGAACCGCACCCCGGAACCGCGCCCCGGAACCGCGCGCCCCGGGGCCGCACTCCGGGACCGCCTCCGCCGGGCCTCAGAAGACGTCCGGCGCCCAGGGCCTGCGGCCGGTGCGCAGCAGGGCGTCCGCCAGGGCGGCCGCGCCCGGGCGCTCCTCGTCGAGCTGCCCCAGCTCCCGCAGCCGCGAGGCGGACTCGTCCCCCAGGTACATCGAACTCAGCGCGCCCACCCCCATCGAGAGGTCGGCCGGGCGCGTGGTGGGCGCGCAGGTGGCGCCCTCGGGGGAGGCGTCCAGCAGGAAGCGTCCCCCGGCGATGCCCATCGGGTCCTCCAGTTCCAGCACCAGCGTGCCGGAGACCGGGTACGCACGGGTTCGGAGCAGCGCGGGGACGTCCAGCGGCCGCAGCCACAGGAAGTCCGCGTGGGAGGTGATCCGGGCTGCGCGCGGGTTCGGCAGCAGCCGGGGGAGGAGGGAGTCGGGGGCGCGCCGACGGCAGTGGACGGTGGCGACCCAGTCCATGGAGAGCAGGAAGTGCCACAGGGCCCGCTCGGCGGCGGCGTCGGCGGTGATCAGGTCGCGGACGCGGGCGTTCAGGCGCGGCGCCTCGTTCTCCCAGTTGTCGTCGGCGGTGTACGCCAGCAGCCCCCGCACATCTCCCGCGGCGTCGCGGTACACGGCGTGGGAGGCCTGGGTGAAGCCGCTGCCGGGCCAGTCGATCGCGCCGGTGTTCAGCTTCCACCAGCGCTCGGTGCGGTCGGTCATGCCCTGCCGGTCGGGCAGCGTGCGCACCCGCTCGTGGAGCGCGGCGCCCAGGACGCGCGCCCGGGCGGGCTCCACCAGATCGATTCGGGCGCCCTCCTCCTGAGGGCGCGACCAGCGCGGGTCCAGCCCGGCGCGGGCGACGTCCACGGTCCAGTCGGTCGACCAGGTGGCCGGGCCGTAGCCGTAGCGGCCGTAGATCGGGTACTCGGCGGAGTCCAGCGTGGAGCAGACGTCCCCGCGCTCGCGCCCGTCGGCCAGCGCGTCGCGCATCATCCGCGTCAGCAGCCCGCGGCGGCGGTGGGTGGGCAGGACGGAGACGTTGGTGACGGCCAGGGAGTCCACCGCCGCGCCGCCGGGGACGGTCAGCCGCTGCGGCAGCGTGCGGAAGGTGGCGACACAGCGGCCGTCCTCGAACGCCCCTTGCGTACGGTCGAGTTCGATCGCGCCGCGCCGTGCGGCCAGCTCCTCGGCGGTGAGTTCCGCGGAGTGCAGGAAACCGGCGCGCAGAGCGCGCAGCCAGCCCGGGTACTCGTCCTCGGTGATGGTGCGGATGTCAGGGGCGTTCGAGTCCATGGGGGTTACGTTAGGACCGCCGTCTCAGAACGTCGCGCGGATTTCCCCCACCCGCCGCCCACCGCCCAGCAGCGGGGAGTCGCCGATCTTCGCCAGCGCCGGGGACTCCACGCCCATCCGCGCCAGCGTCCGGGCCAGGACCGGGCCGAGCGCCCGCAGCCCGCCGTCGTCGATCTTGATCGCCAGTGCGCGGCCGTCGGGCAGGGCCACCGCCTGGACGGCCTCGGCGCCCACCTTCGCCAGTGCGCCCGGCACTCCGCGCATCAGGTGGGTGTCCTCGCGCCGGGTGCCCGCCACGTACTCGGGGTGGGCCCGCATGGCGTCGGCGACCCGGCGCTCGGGGGTGCCCGGTTCGGCCAGCACGAAGGAGCGGAAGGCGCGGGCCAGGCCGGTGAGGGAGATCGCCATCAGCGGGGCGCCGCAGCCGTCGGTGCCGGTGTGCGCGACCGGCTCGCCCGCCGCCGCCTCGATCCGCTCGCGCACCAGCGTCTGGAGGGGGTGGCCGGGGTCGAGGTAGTCGGCGCCGGACCAGCCGTTCACCCGGCAGGCGGCCAGCATGGCGGTGTGCTTGCCCGAGCAGTTCATGGCGGTGCGGGAGGGACGCGAGCCCGCCGCCAGGAACCGGTCGGCCTCCTCCCGGTCCAGCGGCAGGTCGGGCGGGCAGCCCAGGTCGTCCTCGGTCAGCCCGTGCTCGGCGAGCATGGTGCGCACCAGCTCCAGGTGGAACGGCTCGCCGGAGTGGCTGGCGGCGGCCAGCGCCAGCCGCTCGCCCGACAGCTCCAGGCCGGCGTGCAGCACGGCCGCCGCCTGCATCGGCTTGTTGGACGAGCGGGGGTAGACCGGCGCGGCCACCTCGCCCAGCGACCACTCCACGCCGCCGTCCGGCCCGAGCACCACCACGGAACCGCGGTGGCTGCCCTCGGTGAACCCCGAGCGCACGACCTCGGCGAGGACCGGGAGCTGGACGGAGGGCGCTCCGGCGAGCGGCCCGGGCCGCTCGCCGGGGGCGGGGGTGTTCGCGGGCGGAGTGGTGCTGGCGGACATGGGCGGCCTTCCCTGGGTGTAGG
>NZ_JAKMAY010000377.1:0-4781 GCF_022015835.1 Streptomyces sp. ICN903
GTGCGGGGCCGGCGGGCGCGTGGGTGCCGAACGGCTGCCCGGCGACGGGAGCCGGTCCCGGGAACTGCTGTCCGGGAAGTGGGTGTCCGGGGGCGGGGTGAGCGCCGGGGCCGGTGTGCTGCGCGTACCACTGGCGCCACTGCCGCAGGCGGTCGGCGAGGTTCTGGCCGTCCCGCTTGTCCATGTTCCTGAACTCCGCCACCCATCCGGCGACGTACAGGGTGAGGGTTCCCTGAGTCAGTCCGCCCGCCCATCGCAGGTCGGCGATCTCGACGAGAGCGTGTGAGACGAGTCGTTGTCCGGCCCAGCCCTGCGCCCGGAACAGCACGCGGCGGTCTGTGAGGGCGAACACCCCTATGACGCCGTCGTGGTGCGCGACGGCGAGGGCCTGCACGGTCTCGTCGGGCGTCAGCACCTCGGGGAGGCTCTTCACGGAGCCCTTGACCGGGAACCAGAGGCCCTTGATCGCGGCTGCCGCCGCGTCCACGTCGGGCCGGGAGGACTGCATGGACAAAGGAGTGGGTCGCTTTCTCTCGGTCGTCGTCGTGCCGACCCCGGTCGGACGGGCCGTCGCCGGCTGCCGGTAGGAGCGCGGAGCGTGCGGATACGGGATCCGAAGAGGGGGTGGGGCGTGCGAGCGTTGGGACCATCGTCCTGTGCGCCACCGCGAACCCTCCGGTGATCAGAGCTCACTCCGATCCAATCCCTCATCGACGACAATCATAGAGTACGCATTGACGCAGTTCACAGAGAATGTCATGCTCCTCGTGAGCGACACCGCACGACATGGGCACCTTGAGCACAGGGATTAACGACATGAGGCACCTTGAGCGCAGGGGCGTGCATCCGGTGCGGCCGGCCGACTTCCACGACCCACTCGGTGAACCATCGCGCGACGCCACGGTCCGACCGCAGGCGAAGGCGGCACCGGGCATGGAGCACCCCGCCTCACAGGGCGGGCTTCACCCCGGGCACCCAGTCGAATCCGAAACCGTACGCCTGGTCGATCAGTTGCTGGTTCGACAACCACGGCCGCGCGGTGAACCACCGCGCCTCACGCCGGAGTCCGAGGCCGTCCCGTTCCGGCACCAGCGAGGCGATCGCACAGGCGGTGGCTCCGGGCGGGGAGTCGTCGAGGTGGATGCGCCATATGCCGCTCGGCGCGCTCACGGTGACGACTCCTCCCAGCGTGCGGAAGTCGACCGCGCCCTCGTAGAGGTACACGTAGACCAGGAGCCGGACGAACCGGTGCCGATACTCAAGGCTGATGCGGAGAGTCTCCCCGTCGGAGGCCGCGCCGGTGCGATCGTCCTGGTCGAGACTGACATAGGGCCAGGAGGTAAGACTTCCGAACTGGTCGCCGAGGGGCTGCACCGCGGTACCCGTTCCATCACTGGTGAGGACCATGCAGCCCAGGTCGAGGTCGGCCTCGGCGGCGGCCGACCAGTTGAGGTTCACCTGGAGGACGCCTCGCCCCGCGACCTTCGCGTTCGGCGCCCGCTCCGTGAGGTCCACCAGTCGTTTCGGCTGCTCCGGCACCCTCTCCCGAGCCTCGGCCCGCTCTCCCGCTCCCAGACGGATGACTCCCCGTCGGCGACCGTCCCCGCTCACAGCACATCCTCACAGTTCGGCATCAATGATCACATTCCACATGGTTCTGATACATCATCAGGTATGACGTACTATTGCATGAACAGTGAAGAGAGTGTGTAGTCATTCACCGTTCAACCATGCGGCTGGGACATGCGACGCTTCACGCCTCGCGCCCACCGCATGCGGATTCGTACGACAGCCCGGGAACGCCGGGCAGGGGTGAGGAATGTCCGTGGGGGGACGACTCGACAAGAAGGTGACGGCGCGTCACCTCAGGGACGCGGCGCAGGATCCCGCGCTCGCTCCACGCGCCGAAGAGCTGCTCGCGCTGGCGGAGGCACTTGAGTCCGCCGACACCGATGCGCTCGATCCATGGGCCGATCTCGACCTGGTGGGACACTTCGCCCGGCCGGAGAGCATCGCCGAGCCCGCGGCCGACGACCGCGGCACACGGTTCGACGGCACGCTGGACTGGGTTCTGGGAGCCCTGGTCTTCCTGCCCCTGCTCTTCACCTGGGCCGGACTGTGGAAGGCGACCAGCGCCTACGAGGCGCTGGTCGGCGCCGATCCCGAGGCCGCGAGCCGGCCCTTCCTGCAACTGTGGCAGTCCGGCTTCCAGGGGCACCTGGGCGAGTTGTTCCGGTTCGGCCACGTCGCCGTGATCGGATGCCTGTCCCTGGTGACGCTGTTCGCGCTCACGGCGGTGCACGGCTACCGGCGCACGCACGCCGAGCGCCGCGAGGAACAGGCGCAGCGGCTCGCCCGCACAGCCCTCGCCCGGCTGGTTCCGGTCCTCACCCGTGCGCAACTCTGCCTCAACGACCACCGGTTCGCCTCGCCCCAGCGGTTCGCGGCGGAACTCAACTCGGCGGCCGGCCGGATCCAGCGCATGCACACCAAGGCCATCACCACCCAGGAGCAGCTCACACGGGCCGCCGAGCTGGTGGGCAAGGCGATGGAGGAGGCCGGACAGCGCCTGGCCCAGGCGGAGACGTACGTACGACCGCTCGAGGACGCGGCGGCCCGGTTCGAGGAGACCGTGCGTGACAGCGGCACCGCGATCCGGACCGCCGTACGGGAGCTGGACGAACCGCTGTCGCGGGCGGGCGACCGGCTGACGGACGCGGTCAACGGGCAGAGCGGCGTCCTGGACAAGGCCCTGGAGGAGCTGCGGGCGGCCGGGGAGGGCATGCGCGACGTCCTCACCCGTACGGCGGACCGGCTGGAGACGGCGGTCACCGGCAACAGCGACAGTGTCCGCGGCGCGCTGTCGGACACCGCCCAGCGCGTCGAGGACTCCCTGGCGGTACTGGCAGCCTCGCAGCGCGGGTTCACCACCGGCATCGAGGTGGTCGCCGACCTCAACGGCAGGCTCATCAGCGATCTCGGCACGGTGGCCGAACGGACCGGTGAGGCGGCGGAGGCCTCCCGTGAGGCCGTGCTGGACATCGGCGCCCGCAGCAGGGCCCTGCACGAGGCGGCGGACCGCTTCGCCTCCGTCGCCGACGCGCTGGAGCGCGCGGTCCGCGAGGCCGAGACGGCCCGCGCCGGGGCCGAGAGCGCCCGGGCCGAAGCCGAGGCCGCCCGGGTGCGCGCGGAGGAAGCGCTGCGGCGGCTCGAGGAGTCACCTGCCGAGAGCGAGCCCGCGCGGTGAGCCCGGCAGGAACAAGGAGAGGGCCGCGGTTCAACCCCCTGCACCTGGCCGGATGGCTCTTCGCCGACATGCTCCTCGTACTCGCGCTGGTTTCCATGGGAGACCGGGGGGATCCACTGGGGGCCCGGGAGGCCACCCGGCCCTCCCCCTCGCCCAGCGCTTCGGCCGACGCGGAGCCGTCCCCCGAGCCGAGCCCGACGGGGCCGCGGTCCGTGGAACGCAAGCCGGTGAAGTTCAGCGTGGCGGCGGCTCCCGGCGACACCGCTCGCATGGTGAAGCTCCTGCGGGCCGCCACCGCCCGGCACGAGGGCCGCAGCGCCGCCTTCGTGCTCACCTTCGGCCACGCCCGCGAGCCGGGTGACGGCCAGGCGTACGCGGGAGAGGTCAACAGCGCTCTGCGCAAGGCGCGCCCGGAGATGTTCACCGACGCGACCACACGCGACTTCTGGAACGGCGGCGCCTCCGGCACGGCCGACCTGGAGATCTACTTCTACACCGGTTGACGGCCGCGCCGTCCCTCACATTCAGGAGAACCCATGCAGATCCTTCCCTTCTACATGGTGTGCGACGAGTCCGGCTCGATGTCCGGGCTCGGCGTGGACGCCATCAACAAATCCCTGCCCGAGCTGCACCAGGAGATCAGCACGAACCCGAGCGTCGCGGACAAGACCCGCTTCGCCCTGATCGGCTTCTCCACGCAGGCCTCCGTGCTGCAGCCGCTCGCCGACCTGAGCGAGCTGACGCAGCTTCCGGCTCTCTCGGCCGGCGGGGTGACCTCCTTCGGGTCCGCCTTCCGTCTGCTGAGGGACACCATCGAGAAGGACGTCGAGGCTCTCAAGGCCGAGGGCCACGACGTGTACCGGCCGGTGGTGTTCTTCCTCTCTGACGGCATCCCCACGGACGACGACTGGCGTTCCGCGCTCAAGGAGCTGGACGCGGAGAAGTTCCGCTACGCGCCGAAGATCATCGCCTTCGGAATCAGCGACGCCGACGCGGCGATCATCTCGGAGGTGGCCAACTTCAAGGCGTTCATCCAGGAAAACGACAAGGTCAGCCCGGCGGTCGCACTGCGCGAGTTCGCCTCCAGCCTCACCCGGTCCATCGTCAACTCCGCCACCAGCATGGCCGCTCGGGGCGGTGAGGGCTTCCAGCTCCAGGTCGAGGACCAGGTGCCCGGTTTCAGCAGTCTCTCCCTCGACAAGATGTGAGCGGCCCGATGAGTCACGAAGGAATCCACGGAACGGACGGCGGCGCGGGCGGCTTCGGCGTCCCCGCCGGCACCCACGGCGTCGACGGTATCGACGCGCACACCGCGAGCCTGCCTCCGGGGATCATGGCGAATCCCCCGGCCGGCCCGGTGGCGCAGGCCGTTCCCCCGGCGGCGGAGCAGGATCCCCGGACCGAGGAGACTCCCCTGGCGCAGGAGCGCACCGAGCCGTCAGCCGATGCGGCGGGCGAGACGGCAGACGAGTTCCTACGGGGAGTGCCGGAGCACACCGGGAAGCGTCCCCCCACCTATCCGCCCCATCCCCTG
>NZ_JAKMAY010000378.1:0-4776 GCF_022015835.1 Streptomyces sp. ICN903
TCATCGAGCGCACCATCGCCTGGCTGGCCGGCTACCGCCGACTCACCATTCGCTACGAACGCCATCCCCGCAACTACCTGGCCTTCCTCGGCCTGGCCGCAGCCCTCCTCTGCTACAAGCGACTGATCCGCCTCACCACATAGGACACGCTCTTACTACCTGGAAGGGGCGCGGCCTGTGGCGGAGAGCAGACCTGTACCGGCCCCGGCCCGCCCGATCACCCTCAGTCTCCCTCGTGCGTCTGGGCACGCGTACGTGTCCTGCCTTCTGCCGGGGATGGGCGGGGTGCGGCGGGGGCGTGGCCGGTGATACTGCGGGTGTGGCGTTGACGCAGCAGCTGGCGCGGGTGTCCGAGGCGTATCTGGCGCGGTGCCGGCGGGCCGCCGGGACCGGTCCGGACGGTGATCCGGGCTGGGACCCGCCCGAGGGCGACATGGTGGATCTCGGCTGGGGGATTTGGCACCTGATCCGGTTCTGCCAAGGGATGGGCGTCGAGGATGAGCACATCGCGGTCCTGCGCCGGAGCATCGACGGGGACCTGGGCGGTGACATCGCGTTCCTGGACCACCCCGGCGTCTACGACGGGCTCACCCCTCCTCCCGCACTCCTGGCCCCGGCGGCGGTGGCCGAGATCGCCCATGCCCTGAACCGTATGGGCCTCGACGCGGTTCTCGACCATCTGCCCGCGAACAACACCAAAGCGGCCCGGGCCTGCCGACTGACAGGCTTCACCGGAGACCCGCGTGCCTATCTGACCGAGCACTTCAGCACGCTGCGGGCCTTCTACACCACCGCGAGCCGGCGCGGTCTTGCGGTCGTGGCCTGGACCGACTGACCCGCTCCGGCCCGGGGGCTGCGGGCGGCTACCGTGTACGAGTGACCCCGCTCCGGATCGGCCCGATGGGGCTGGGGTGAGGCCGGAAGGGGGGGCTGGTGCGGCAAGTGGTGGAGGGCTGGGTGTGGAGCCGTAACGTGCGGCCGCTGCTGGAGTTGCTCTCCCGCTATGCCGGCTACGCGTTCGACGACACCGACTGGGAGACCGTGGAGGCGGCTCTGCCCGCCACCGACGACGAGCGTGACGACGGCTGGTACTCCTACCCCCTGGTCGGCCCCGACCAGGCCGTACGGGTGCGGTTGGCCACCGCGGTCGGCAGCGACGTGGTCTGCGTCGAGATCTCCGGTGTGCAGACGGCGGAGCTGCGTATCAGAGCCGACACCCTGCTGTCCGCCTTCGCCACCGCCTGAACTCCGCGCGGGCCGTCAGGCGCGTATCCGCGCACTCCTGAACGGCCGCCCTACTGCTGCCGCTGGCCTGTGCTCGTAGACCCCACGCCACCCCAGGCGCCCAGCCCACCTTCGCCTTTTCCGGGTCGCGGTCCGCCGGGCCTGCCCGGTGGTGGCCTGTCTGTGAGGAGGGTGCTGGCGGCCGGGGGCGGGGGAGGGGTTGGATGGCGCCGTGATGCCTCCGCTTCCGCCCTGCGCCCCGGCCCACCAGGCCGTCGAGTGCGAAGACACCGAAACCCTGGCCCGGTTGCTGGCAGATGGCACCGACCCCGACGAGGTGTGCTGCAACCTGACGCTGCTGACCCACGCCATCGACATCGAGGGCGACAGCGCCCTGCAGAGCGGCCGACCGCTGACCGTCCACACCACTGCCGTCCTCCTCGCCTTCGGCGCCGATCCCCGGCTGCCGGACCCCGACGGTCGCACCCCGATGGAACTGGCCGCGCACTACGACCACCATCCGGCACTGCGCCTGCTGCAGGCGCACATCGACCAGAGCACCGGCCGCAGCTGACCCGCGCATGGGGCGCCCGCCGACGGACAGGTTGCCGCCGGGCGGACCGACCATCCGAACAGCCCCAGCGGGGCGGCCACGTCCTGCTGCCCGGGTCGCTGAGCGCGCTGTCCAGACCGGCAACGTCACACCGTCGCCCATTCCAGTCCGGGGTCGGCCAGCGCCTGGTGTCCGGGAGTGGTTTTTCTGGTCAGGGAGTGGTGGTCTGGTCTGGGTTGATCAGTTGGGTGTGTGGCCGTGGTCGGGCCGTCTGGTGCCTCGATGACGTGGTGAGTGCGGGCGCTGGTCCTAGGGGTGGGGCTCTGAGCTGCGGGTTTTTCGGGTGGCGGGCGGTGGTGATCAGGTCGTGTCGTCTGCGTTGTGCAGGGTTCGTGTTCGGTGGGTGTTGGTATGCGGCAGTGCTGGGCGCGCCGTCTGGCCGGTGGTCGCTTTCACCTGCTGGCTGATGGCCTGAAGGTAGGCGTGGGCGGTTATCGCGACTGAAGCCGGTGGTCTGGGGCCTCAACTTTGGCCCATTATGGGGCGGGTGATGATTCCTTCTCCGGACGAGGTCGAGGCTGCGCGTACTCCGGCGGGCGGCTGGGCCCGTGATCAACTCGCCGCCTGGGGTGTGCCCTGGCCGCCCCCAAAGGGTTGGAGGCAGCGTCTGGCCGACCGGTGGCACGCCGCCCAGCAGGTCCCGCACCGGGACGCCGCTCCCTCGGGGCCCGGTGGGGGAGGGGAGCCTGTGGCCACACCCGGCACCGTCGAGGTGCCGGGGCCGGAGCCTGACTGGCAGCCCGCGTCGGCCCTGGGCTACTACGTGGGCAAGAACCCCGTTACCCAATACAGTCTGTGGGAGGCGGCCTCCACCTTCTACCGGCTGGTGGCCGGGCTGAGGCCGCCGCTGGAGGCGGTCGCGGCCCGGCTGCGCCTGGAAGTGGAACGCACCTGGGTGGACCTGGGCGAGGTGGACGTGGCCCTGTTCCGCATCCAGGGCACGGACTTCGCCCTCAGCCGATTCGTGCACGACGAGGACCGCCTGTTCGTGTGGCTGAACCGCTCGCAGCGCGACGTCGAAGGCGCTTTGGAGGTCCTGCTCGGTGTGCTCGGGGTGGGCCGTGAGGCCGTGGCCTTCACCGAGGACGACCTGAAAGCCGAGCAGTCCGGCACGCTCGGCTGACCCTCCCGCCGCCGGCGGCGCATGGCCACAGGGCCCCGGCCCTCTTTGAGGGCGGCCCTGCGCAGCAGGACCTGCCCCAAAGCGCTCGCAAAGCCCGCAGACCACGATGGCGTGGGACGACCAAGGCACCCCTCGGCCTCGCCACCGCCTCTGCGGCTGGGCCGACCGCGGAGGTCAGTGCACTGCCGCGGTCTCCAGTGGCTGCCAGCGGGGGCCGTCTGGGTCGCCGCTCCACACCCACTGCTCGTGTTCGGTGCGGGTGAGGCCGAAGTCGTACAGCACCGGCGCCCCGCGTTCCTCCCACACTGTCCAGGCGCGCAGTACTTCGTCGGCCAAGCGGCGGGACCCGCCCTGGTAGGCCACTACGTCCGCTCCGCCCGATGAGCCAAACGAAACGACCCAGGTGCGCGGGCGGCTCGCCTGGTTGATGCACCGCGTGTAGTTCGCGGTGACCGGATCCCGCTTCCGGGGGGATGACCACCGTGCAGGGTGCCGCAGAAGTCCGACGGCCCGCCGTCTCAGCTGTTCGCTGAGTTCATCGGGTCGCACTCCCGCATCGTTGAACGACAGCGTCCAGGCACCGTGCGCTATGACGTTGATGCCCGCCGGGCCAGCGCTCGCCGCCGCACCGGCATGCAGTTGCTGCGCAGGACCGGATGCCCCTGATCACCGGCAACGCGCTGACGTACAACTGTCTCGGTTGAATCAGCCTGTCCCATAGGGGAATCGCAGGTGCCGACATCGCGCAAGTCTGGGCCATCGCGGGCTTCGCGGGAGGGCATTGAGGAGCCGAGGGGGCGCCGTGTCACAGGGCTTCGAAGCACAGGTCGGTCAAGCGCGTCGTGAATCCCTTTCCGTCGGGGGAGGCGCACATGATGCCCGCCTGGGCCGGCAGGCCCGGCGGGAAGTAGGCGAGGCGGAGCAGGGTCTCGGGGGTCCCCGGTGGTGCCGTAGCGGAGGATGACGTGGTCGCCTTCGCGGCGCATCTCAACGGTGATGTGCGCGGAGGTGCCGGTGATCCGGTCCAGGGGAACGACGTTCCAGTCGGAGACGTCTCGGGTGACGACGGCGCTGAGTTGCTGGTGTCCGTCGACGTACTCGATACCGGTCTTGATCCAGTTCTTGTCGTCCAGACGCAGCAGCAGGCCTGCCTGGTCGTACTGTTCGCGGTAGTCGCCGTCGAAGGTGACGCGCAGGCGGAAGTTCGCCGGTACGGGGCGGAGCAGCGCGTGGCCGGTGTCGCGCACGAAGCCGTAGTGGGTGGTGACCCAGAAGTCGGTGCCCGGGTCTGTGGTGATCTCGACTTGGTTCTCCTGGGGGGACCAGTGGGTGGGCTGGTTGAGCCAGGACCAGTCGGTGAAGCCGAGACAGTTGTGGGTCGTCATGCGGTGTCCTTGGTGAGTCGTGAGGTGCGCAGGGCGGGCAGGCTGCCGAGGAGGAGCAGCACAGGCAGGAGCCACAAGGCGTGGGCCAGGGTGGACGGCCTCGACGGAGGTGGCCCGGCCTGGTCCGGCGCGGGCGGCCGGCAGCGCGGCGTTCCAGCCCGCCCCGCAGCCCAGCTCCAGCCCTCGCCGGCCCGGCTCCAGCAGCAGCGAGTCGAGCATGCCGGCCACCACCACTGCGCACGACAGGCTGGAGGTGGGCAGTCCGCCGGTGACCTGGGTGATGGTGGCGGCGTCCGGCCCCGGATGCACCGCGGCCGCCCACCGCTCGGGCTCGGCGCCGTACTCCACCGCCCGGTAGGCGTCTCCGTCCCAGATCCACACCCGGCCTGGGGGGAGGCGGTGCCGCGGGCAGGTCTCCGGCAGTGGGAGGA
>NZ_JAKMAY010000379.1:0-4750 GCF_022015835.1 Streptomyces sp. ICN903
GGGAGGGGGTGGAGCCGATGGAGCCCGGTACACGATCACACGTCGTATGCAACCCACTGCCTGTGCCCCCGTCAAGCGACGGGGGCACAGGCAGTGGGCGCACAACGGGCGCGGAAGGGGGAGCGGCGCGCGGCTACTTCCGGGCGTGGGGCTCGACGTGGGGCTCGTCGAACTCCATCTCCGTGTCGGCGCCGCCGTGCAGCACGGCCCCGGCGGACCGCTTGCCGCGCCGCAGCCGTCCCTCGAGCCAGCTCGCGAAGCTGGTGAGCAGGAAGTTCAGCACGATGAAGATCAGCGCGACCACGGTGAGGGCCGCGATGGTGTTGGCGCCGTAGTTGGCGGTGATCACCCGGATCTGGTTGAGCAGTTCGGCGTAGCCGAGGACCGCGCCGCCCAGGGCGGTGTCCTTCACGATCACCACGAGCTGGCTGACCAGTGCCGGGAGCATCGCCGTGACCGCCTGCGGCAGGAGCACGTAGAGCATGGTCTGGCCCTTGCGCATGCCGATGGCCTTGGCCGCGTCCGTCTGGCCCGAGGGCAGCGACAGGATGCCCGCCCGCACGATCTCCGCGATCACCGAGGCGTTGTAGAGCACCAGGCCCGTCACCACGGCGTACAGCGGGCGCACATCGGACTCGATGTCGGTGAACTGCGCGTACGCCTGGTTGGCGAAAACCATCATCAGCAGCACCGGGATGGCGCGGAAGAACTCCACCACCGCGCCGACCGGCCGGCTGACCCACCGGTGCTCCGACAGTCGGCCGATGCCGAGCAGGGCGCCCAGTGGAAGGGCTATGGCGATGGCCAGAGCCGCGGCCTTGAGGGTGTTCAGCAGCCCGGGGATCAGATATGTCGTCCAGACCCGGGAGTCGGTGACGAACGGGCTCCACTTCTCCGCGGCGAGCTGGTTCTTGCCGGCCATCGTGTCCAGGACCCACCACAGCGCGAGCCCGAGGAGGACGAGGAAGACCGCCGAGTAGACCAGGTTGCGGGCCTTTGCCCGCGGCCCCGGCGCGTCGTAGAGAACGGACAGGTCACTCATCGCTTCACCGCCACGCGCTTGCTCACCCAGCCCAGCAGCATGCCGGTCGGGAGGGTCAGGACAACGAACCCGAGGGCGAAGATCGCGAAGACCGCGAAGATGGCGTCGCTCTCGATCTCCACCATCTCCTTCATCAGCAGCGCGGCCTCCGACACTCCGATCGCCGCCGCCACCGTGGTGTTCTTGGTCAGGGCGATCAGCACGTTCGCCAGGGGCGCCACGACCGACCGGAAGGCCTGCGGGAGGATGATGAGTGTCAGCACCTGGAAGAAGCCGAGCCCCAGTGCGCGCGCCGCCTCCGCCTGGCCGACGGGCACCGTGTTGATGCCCGAGCGCAGCGCCTCGCACACGAAGGTGGCGTGATAGGCGATCAGGCCGAGCACCGCCAGCCGGAAGCCGATCTCCTTGGAGTCGCCGCCGGCCAGTGTGATCCCCAGCGTCTGGTACAGGCCCAGGGAAGTGGCCACGATGATCACCGTCAGCGGAGTGTTCCGCACGGCATTGACGTAGACGGTGCCGAAGGTCCGCATCAGCGGTGTGGGGCTGACCCGCATACCGGCCAGGACCGTTCCCCAGATCAGGGAGCCGATCGCCGAATAGAAGGTGAGCTGCACCGTCACCCAGAAGGCTCCGAGCACGTCGTACTGCCCGGAATCAAGAAAGTCGAACACGTTCTCCCGCGCTCTCGCCTCGTCGGATGGCGTCTCGTCGGACGGCTTCGGAAGGCGCGGCGCGCCGCCCGTTCAGGGGCGGCGCGCCGTCCTGCCGTCGTCAGCTCTTCTCGGTGATCTCCGGGGCCGGCTCGTAGTCGTAGTCGGCCGGACCGAAGTGCTTGTCGGCGGCCTTCTCCCAGGAGCCGTCCTCGACCATCTTGGCGAGGGCGTCGTTGATCTGCTTCTGCAGCTCGGTGTCGCCCTTCTTCAGGCCGATGCCGTAGGACTCGTCGCTGAGGCTGAGGCCGGCGAGCTTGAACTTGCCCTGGTGCTCCTTCTGCGCGGCGTAGCCGGCCAGGATGGAGTCATCCGTGGTCAGGGCGTCGACGGCCTCGTTCTCCAGGCCGGTCAGGCACTCCGAGTAGCCGCCGTACTCCTGCAGGTCGGCCTCCTGCGCGAACTTGTTCTTGACGTTCTGCGCGGAGGTGGAACCGGTGACCGAACAGAGCTTCAGTTCCTTGGTGTTCAGCTCGTCCTTGTTCCAGGTGGAGTCGTCATCGGCGCGGACCAGGAAGTCCTGGTGGGCGAGGAAGTACGGGCCGGCGAAGTCGACCCGCTCCTTGCGCTCGTCGGTGATCGAGTAGGTGGCGACGATGAACTTCACGTCGCCGTTGGCGATCATGTTCTCGCGCTCGCCGCTGGGAGCCTCCTTCCAGACGATGTCCTTCTCGTCGTAACCCAGCTCCTTGGCGACGTACTTGGCCACGTCCACGTCGAAGCCGGTGTACTCGCCGTCCTGGGTCTTCAGACCCAGGCCCGGCTGGTCGAACTTGATACCGATGTTGATCTTCTCGCCGTCGGAGCCGCTGTCACCGCCTCCTCCGCACGCGGTGGCGGTCAGGGCGAGGACGACGGCGGTGGCGGCCACGAGGCCGGGCTTGCGGAGGGTCATGGTGAACATCCCTGGAGTCGTATCGTGCAAAGGTCCGCTGAGCCGTTGCCGGATCAGTGGTGGAGGATCTTCGACAGGAAGTCCTTGGCGCGGTCGCTGCGCGGGTTGCTGAAGAACTGGTCGGGAGTGGCCTCCTCGACGATCCGCCCGTCGGCCATGAAGACCACCCGGTTCGCCGCGGAGCGGGCGAAGCCCATCTCGTGGGTGACGACGACCATCGTCATGCCGCCCTGCGCGAGCTGCTGCATGACCTCCAGGACCTCGTTGATCATCTCGGGGTCGAGCGCGGAGGTCGGCTCGTCGAAGAGCATCACCTTCGGGTCCATCGCCAGCGCGCGGGCGATGGCCACGCGCTGCTGCTGACCGCCGGAGAGCTGGGCGGGGTACTTGTCGGCCTGGTTGGCCACCCCGACCCGGTCGAGCAGGGAGCGGGCCTTCTCCTCCGCCGCCTTCTTGTCGGCGCGGCGGACCTTGAGCTGGCCCAGCATGACGTTCTCCAGCACCGTCTTGTGCGCGAAGAGGTTGAACGACTGGAAGACCATGCCGACATCGGCGCGGAGCCGGGCCAGTTCCCTGCCCTCGGCGGGCAGCGGCTTGCCGTCGATCAGGATCGTCCCGGAATCGATCGTCTCCAGGCGGTTGATGGTGCGGCACAGCGTGGACTTCCCGGACCCCGAGGGCCCGATGACGACGACGACCTCGCCCCGCGCAATGGTCAGGTCGATGTCCTGAAGGACGTGCAGGGCACCGAAGTGCTTGTTGACATTGTCCAGGACGACCAGGTTCTCCGCCGTCGGTGCGGCGTCCTTGGTCACCGATACATTGCTCATCGGCGTCATTCGCTCCGTCCTCGTCGGTTGAGGGGACCTTAGTGACCGCCGTTGAGCAGCGTCATCCCATCTGAGCTGAACTTGAGCATAACGATTCAGCCGCAAAGGAACTTATCGCCCGAAAGGCTCACCGGTCGGCGTATCGGCTGCTTAACGTGGGGGTTCGTGCGGACGGAGGCCCGCCGGGTCTTGACGCGCAGGGCCGGATCGGAGTGGATGACTGCCACACCCGGGAGGGGCCGGACGGACACACGGGGGAGCACCGGGGGAGAAGAGGGGTCATGAGACTGCTGCTGGTCGAGGACGACGACCGGGTGGCCGCGGCGCTGTCCGCCGTACTCGCCCGGCACGGCTTCGACGTGGTGCACGCCCGCGGAGGCGAGGAGGCCCTGCGGCGCCTGCTCCCGGACGGGGCCGCGGCGCCCTTCGACGTGGTGCTGCTCGACCTCGGTCTGCCCGACATCGACGGTTTCGAGGTGTGCGGCCGCATCCGCCGGCTGACCAGCACCCCAGTGATCATGGTCACGGCGCGGGCCGATGTGCGCTCCCGCGTCCACGGCCTCAACCTCGGCGCCGACGACTACGTGGTCAAGCCGTACGACACCGCCGAACTCCTCGCCCGGATCCACGCCGTCAGCCGCCGCACCGCCCCCGCCGCCGCCGCGGCTCCGGCCGGCGCACCGGGCGACCCCGGCGCCGACCGCGCCGCGGTCGGGGAGGGGGGAAGCGCCCGGGCTGCGGGGACCGGGGAGCTGAGCCTGGGGCCGCTGACCATCGAGACCGACACCCGCCGGGTCACGGTGCGCGGCGAGGCGGTCTCCCTGACCCGCAAGGAGTTCGACCTGCTCGCGCTGCTCGCCCAGCGCCCCGGCGTCGTCTTCCGCCGCGAACAGATCATCAGCGAGGTCTGGCGCACCAACTGGGAGGGCACCGGCCGCACCCTGGAGGTGCACATCGCCTCGCTCCGCTCCAAGCTGGCCCTGCCCGCCCTGATAGAGACGGTGCGCGGGGTCGGTTACCGGCTCGTCGCCCCGACCGGCTGAGGCCGGGACCAGGACCGGGACGAAAGCGGACCGCCCGCCGTGCGCACACGCCTCCTCGCCCTCCTCAACGCCCTGATGGCCGCCGTCCTGCTCGCCCTCGGCTTCCCGCTCGCCGCGAGCATGGCCGCCGCCGAACAGCAGCATGTCGTCGTCGACCGCATCGACGACACCGCGCGCTTCGCCTCCCTGGCGCAGTACGTCACCACCCGCCCCCCGGCCCGCAGCCCCAC
>NZ_JAKMAY010000038.1:0-28247 GCF_022015835.1 Streptomyces sp. ICN903
GGCGCCCCCGGGGTGCTCGGCCGCCCCGCCGGTCTCCGTGACCCGTCCCTCCGCACTCAGCCCGAGGGAGGCGCCCACCCCGTCGAAGTCCCCGCCGAGCTTGAGCGTGGCGGAGGCCAGGACCACCGACCGTTCCTCGAACAGCTTCTCCCGCAGCAGCCCGGAGACCGCCAGCGGGGCGACCCGCAGCGAGGCGCCGTAGCGGTCGTGTCGCTCGTACCAGACGACGTCGTACTCCGAGCCCTGCACGATGCGCTCGGCGACCGCGTGGACGTTCTCCACCGAGGCCAGGGCCTGGCGTCGGACGGCGTCCTCGTCCTGGACGGACCGGTCGCGGGTGCTGCCCAGCGCGGTGATGACCGCGCGGGCCGCGTCGCGCAGCGCCGTCAGGGCGTACCCCAGATCCTCGGGGATCTCCTCCAGCCGGCCCGGAAGCGCCAGCTCCATCAGCCGCTCGAAGCCCTCCGCGGCCGTCTGCAGCCGGTCGGCCTCCTTCTCGTCGACCAGCTTGGCCGCACGGCGCACCGCCCGGTTGACCCCGCCCGGCGTCAGCTCGCCGGTGGCCACCCCGGTGACCCGGGAGACCAGCTCGTGCGCCTCGTCGACGATCAGGACCTCATGGCCGGGAAGCACCGGCGCACCTTCGATGGCGTCGATGGCCAGCAGCGCGTGGTTGGTGACGATCACCTCGGCGAGCTTGGCCCGCTCGCGCGCCGCCTCCGCGAAGCACTCCGCCCCGTAGGCGCAGCGGGTGGCTCCCAGGCACTCCCGCGAGGAGACCGACACCTGGGACCAGGCCCGGTCGGAGACGCCCGGGGTCAGGTCGTCGCGGTCGCCGGTCTCGGTCTCGTCCGCCCAGTCCCTCAGCCGCAGCAGGTCCTTGCCCAGCCGACTGGTCGGGGCCGCCGCCTCGAAGGGGTCGAACAGGCCGTCCTCCTCGTCCTGCGGCACCCCCTCGTGGAGGCGGTGCAGGCACAGGTAGTTGGAGCGGCCCTTGAGCATGGCGTACTCGGGGCGGCGGCGCAGCAGCGGATGGAGTGCCTCGACCGTGCGCGGCAGGTCGCGTTCGACCAGCTGCCGCTGCAGGGCGAGCGTCGCGGTCGCGATGACCGTGCGCTCGCCGTGCGCCAGGGCGGGCACCAGGTATCCCAGCGACTTGCCGGTCCCGGTGCCCGCCTGGACCAGCAGGTGGACGTTGCTGTCGATGGCCTCGGCCACGGCTTCGGCCATGGCGACCTGGCCGGGTCGCTCGGTGCCTCCGACGGCGGTGACGGCGGCGTGGAGGAGGTCGGTGAGGGCGGGCTTGGTCATAGGACCGCCACCTTACGCGGCGCCGCCGACAGCCGTGCCCGGTACGGCCCACAGCCCACCCGGGGGGTCACAGGGCGTGGCGCAGCGCCCGGTCGCGGACCACCACGGCGGCGCGTTTGCCCGGCAGGTCGGCCTCGGCGGCCAGCCGGAAGCCCGCCCGCAGGAAGGCCGCGACGGAGGGGACGTTGCGGATGTCGGGCTCGGCGATGACGCGGCCGCACGCCGGCCGCCGGTCCAGGACGAGGTCCGAGACCGCCCGCAGCAGCACCGTGCCGACCCCGCGGCCCCGGTCCGCCGCGCCACCGATCAGCAGGTGCAGCCCGGTGTCGTGCGGGCGCACCGGGTGGTATCGGGCGAGCGGGTCGAGATCGGCGCGGTAGATCTCCCAGTAGCTCATGGGGATGCCGGAGAGCACCCCCAGGCACGGCACGCTGCGCCCGTCGCCGCCGGTCTGGGCGCGCAGGTGTGCGGCGGTGGTCCCGGCGGGGCCTGCCAGGTGCCAGAACGCCGCCACCGCGGGGTCGTTCATCCAGGCGGTGATCAGCCGCAGATCGCGCTCGGGACGGACGGGGACGAGCCGGAAGACCCCGGCGGCCGTGGTGACCGGCCCCCAGTCGGCGACGTCGTCCAGCAGATCCGGCCGCGACGCGGGCTCCGGCGTGATGCCGTACTGCGCGGCGGACGGGCCGGCGGGCGGATGCGGGCCGAGGACGTCGGCGCCCGCCGGGACGCGCGCGGCGGGTGCGGTGCGGGCCGGTGGAACACCGGTGGTCATGACGGTGCCTCCTGGGCGGTCCGGGCGGTTCAGGGCTTCACCAGGGGGTTGGCGACGGTGACGTAGACGGACTGGGTGTCCACCGGTCCGACCAGCTCGTCAAGTCCGTGCAGCCGGGTGAGGAGATTGGCCTTGCAGCGCAGGACCGGGGAATCCAGCAGCAGAGCGGGCAGCGGCGACCTGCCGGCGCCGTCGCCGGGGCGGTCGGCGCCGGCGAGGAAGCGGCGCAGCGCGGCGAGCAGCAGCCCCTCGTCGGCCAGGCCCTGGGAGCCGAACGCCCCGATGAGGCCCAGCATGTTGTTGACGCCCAGGTAGTAGGCGAAGCGCTCGTCGACGACCTCGTCGGCGACGAAGGTGTCGCTGTCCGCGCCGATGCCCGGCAGTCGCCGCCGGAGCGCCTCGCGGTGGGACTGGCGGAAGTAGTAGCCCTGGTTGTCGCGGTAGCGGCCGCCCACCGGCCAGCCGTCGCCGTCGAGCAGGACCACGGTGTTCTGCTGGTGCGCCTCCAGGGCGACGCCCG
The DNA here is from genome assembly GCF_022015835.1 of Streptomyces sp. ICN903. Lineage (NCBI taxonomy): Bacteria > Bacillati > Actinomycetota > Actinomycetes > Kitasatosporales > Streptomycetaceae > Streptomyces > Streptomyces sp. ICN903. Next base: position 2,607 of record NZ_JAKMAY010000038.1, read on the forward strand.
CCTCGGCGTCCAGCCACAGCACGGGGCGCACGACGGTGTGGAGGTAGCGCAGGAACCACTCGACGGCGACGGTGGCCACCGGTCGCCCCGTACCGGCGGCGAGCCGGGTGACGGTGTCGGCCAGCCGGGAGCGGAGCGCGCCGCGGGGTTCACCGGGCCAGGGCCGGGGGGAGGCCAGCCCGGCCAGGCACACGGCGTCGTCACCGGGCCCGAAGGGGTTGTGACGGATGACGGTGTCCAGTCCGGCCACCGGCTCCCCGCCGCCGTCGTCGACGGCGAGCCAGGCGGGGTCGCGCACGATGTCGAAACCCGGGCGCCCGGGGAAGGCCGCCCGCCAGCGCGCGCCCAGGCCGGTGCGCAGCAGCCGGTGCACCTCCACTCCGCGGTGCAGTTCCTTGCGGAGGTTCTCCCGGCGGGAGTTGGTGATCCGCAGGCCCAGCGAGAGCTTGAGCATGGCGGGTACGCCTGGCCGGTGGACGGTGCGCACGGAGGACGTCGGGTGCCAGGGGCCGCCGTGCGGGCCGAGGTCGTGCAGCAGACCGGCCTCCAGCAGTGCCGCGACGGCGGGGCGGTGCCGCACTTCCCGGGCCTGCCAGGGGTGCAGCGGAAGGGGGACCGTCCCCTCCGGCAGGCGCAGCCCGGGCCCGGCCAGCTCGGCGGCGATCCGTTCGGCGGGCACGGTCCGGCCGCGGTCGGTCCAGGCGGAGTCGGAGGCCAGCACGGAGCGGTCGACGGCCATCCAGTGCAGGGGGAAGGACCCGCGCAGTTCCGGGGACCAGTCGCGCGCCTCCGCGTCGGTGATGCCCTCGCGGCTCTTGGGCACCGGGTGCAGCGGATGCCCCAGGATCAGGGACTGCTCGCCGTCCAGGAACGGGTCGGCGGCCGGCGACCTCTCGGGGCGGGCGCGGCGGTCGGCGAGGAAGACCGCGGTACGGCGTACGGAGTCGGCGACCCGGCCGACCAGCTCCGCGCCCTCTCCCACGGCGGGCCCCGAGGCCGTGGGGCCGCGGTGCGCGGCCTCCCGCGCCAGCAGGGCGGCCAGGGTCACGGCGTCGACGGGGGCGGTGCCGGGCGCGGCTCCCTCCAGGGCCGGCGGGCCGAAGCGGTGCCAGCCGGTGGCGGACCAGTGGTGGACCGGTACCCGCAGCACCAGGCCGCAGGAGGCCAGTGCGACGCGGAGAACGGCTCCGCCCGCGAAGCCGCCCGTTCTCCCGGGGCCGCCGGCGCCGCCGGGCCGGGGCAGGCCGTTCTCCCGCACCCAGCAGCGCAGCAGGTTCTCGGCGGCCGCGGCGTCGGCGGCCGCGACCGGGTCGGGGTGCTCCAGCGGATCGGGGTGCTCCAGCGGGTCGCCCGCCTCCCGCTCACCGGTGTGCGCCGGTGGCACGGCGCGGCGCGGCTGCCTGGGTACGCCGGGCTCCGCGGGTACGGCCGGTGCGGCCGGGCCCGCGGACCCGGCGGGCCGTCCTCCCGCCGGGTCCGCCGCCTCCTGCGTCGTCATCCCGTCCGGAGCGGGACATGCGTTCACGGAAGTCTCCCTGGGGTGAGGGCACCGCACCGGTGCGTGGTCGTCCGGTTCCCGTGGCACGGTGCCGCTCGTACCGGCGGCACCGTGTCCTCGCCCGTACCAACGACGGCGCCCCCGCCGGATCACGGTCCGGGGCGAGATCCCCGTCTCCCGGGCGAGTTGGAACCGCGGACCCGCTGTGTGCCGTCCCCCGGAGCACCGGCATAGTGGGGCCCGCCCCGCTCGGCGGGGCCCATGACAGGCCGCCAGGTGCGGCGTTCCGTTTCAGGGGGATTCTCAGTCCATGTCAGCTACGAGCAGGAGGCGGTCCGCGCTGGCCGCGGCGGCGGTCGCCGCGGCCCTGGCCGTCACCGCCGCCGCGTGCGGCCCCGCCGAGGACGAGTCCGGTGCGCAGGCCGGTCCCAGTGCCACCGCGCCGGACGGGGAGGGCGGGCCCGGTATCGACGGCCTGCGTCTGCCGGAGGAACTGCCCGCCGCCCTCAAGGACTTCGACCCCGAGAAGTGGAAGAACGGGGAGTGGCGCAACTGGGACAAGGACGACTGGCTGCGTGAGGCCAGGGACTTCGTCAACCCGATCATCGAGGGCCTGTGGGATCCGGAGCGGATGAAGGACGCCGAGGAGAACGACCGCAGGGTCGACTCGGACGCCGACGGCGGCGGCACGGGCGGCGGTACCGGCGGTGAGGGGGACGAGGGCGTCACCGACCCCGACCCCGCGCCGAGGAAGGCCCGGCCGGTCGCGACGCCGTACCGGGAGAACGCCCCGGCGGTGGGCAAGGTGTTCATGGACACCCCCAAGGGCCCCATGGTCTGCTCCGGCACCGTCGTCGAGGACCCCCGCAGCCCGGGGAAGTCCAATCTGGTGGCCACCGCCGGGCACTGCGTGCACGCGGGCTCGGCCGGCGGCTGGTTCCGCAACGTCGTCTTCGTGCCCGCCTACAACGACTCGGCGCTGAGGGTCTCCGAACTGGAGCAGGCCTCCCCCACTGATGTCGCGCCGCACGGCGTGTTCTGGGCGACCTGGGCGCAGACGACCGAGCACTGGATCTCCAACGGGTCCGAGACCGGCGGCCTGGGCGCCTCGCAGGACTTCGCCGTGCTGCGTGTGGAGGCCGAGGACAAGAGCGGCAAGTCGCTGGAGGAGACCGTCGGCACCGCCGTACCGGTCGACTTCGGCAAGCCTTCGGTGGCCTCCCTCTCCTCCGTGCGGGCCTACGGCTACCCCGCCGCCCCGCCCTTCGACGGGCTCACCATGCACACCTGCACCGACCGTCCGGGCCGGCTGACCCTGAGCGAGTCGGAGTCCACGATGTACCGCATCGGCTGCACCATGACCGGCGGTTCCTCCGGCGGCGGCTGGTTCGCCGGGGAGGGCTCCGGTGAGCGGACGCTGGTGTCGGTCACCTCCATCGGCACGATCGACCACACCTGGCTGGCCGGTCCGCGGCTGGGCGAGGAGGCCGAGGGCGTCCTGGAGGGCGTCAGCGAGAAGTTCGCCGGCAAGAACTGAACGCGCCGGAGACGGTACGCCGAGGGCCCCGCCGCTCCCTTCAGGGGGCGGCGGGGCCCTCGCGCACGGGCGGGAGTGTCGCGCCGGACGGTCAGACCATGGCCATCGGGCTGCGTACCGTGTCGCTGCCGGGCACCGGCTCGGACGGGTCGCTGCCCAGCTCCACGATGCGGTTGTCGGCGTCCACGTGCACCACCGCGGGCCGGTGGGAGCGCGCCTCGGCGTCGTCCATCTGCGCGTAGCTGATGAGGATCACCAGATCCCCGGGGTGGACCAGGTGCGCGGCCGCGCCGTTGATCCCGATCACACCGGAGCCGCGCCGCCCCTCGATGACGTACGTCTCCAGGCGGGCGCCGTTGGTGATGTCGACGATGTGGACCAGCTCTCCGGGCAGCAGGTCGGCGGCCTCCATCAGGTCCGCGTCGATCGTGACGGACCCCACGTAGTGGAGATCCGCCTCGGTGACCGTGGCACGGTGGATCTTCGACTTGAACATGGTGCGCAGCACGGTGCCGACTCCTCGAAGGTGGGTAGGGTCGCGCTCCCGGGGCGGGATGCGCGCCGTCACGCCCATCGTACGGCCGCGCCCCGGGCCGCCAGGTGGAGCGTGACCCGGATCACGGTCGGCCCGCCGCCGCCTCCCGTGGCCCGCGGCGCAGACTCCAGCACCGCAGACAGCGCCCCTTGACCGGCCACACCTCCGGGGACAGCGCGCACCAGGCCGCCAAAGCCGCCGCCGGCACGGCGGAGACCGGATCGAGCAGAAGGGAGACGGCCCCGCCCAGAAGGCCGGCCAGGCCTCCCCCGAAGAAGACCGGGCCGCGGACGATCCCCACTGCGAACACCACCACGACCCCGGCGGCCGGCCAGGACAGGAACCAGACGAACCGCTCGGCGGCCGTGGCACGCGGAAACCCCTCACGCCACCGTCCGGCCGTGTCCGCGTGGTTCACCCCGGGCGGAAAGAAGAGGGCCACCAGGACGTAACCCAGCAGGACCGCAACCGGAAGATCCGCCGCGAACGACAGGAGGCCCTCCCCCTCGCGACCGCCGTCCCCGCGGTCACCGCGGTCAGGAACCATACGTTCCGGAACACCACCGCAACCCGGAACCCCACCCTCCCCGGACCCGCAGGGCTCCGCCCGATCCCGGCCGGACCGCCGACCTGCTCGAATCCGCTCATGCTTCCTCCCCCACAGCGAGCGGTGCCACAGGGGTGCCGGATCCTCCGGCACCCCTGTGGCACTGTCACATCAGCAGTTCCGGAGAGAGGCCGGTCATGCGTACCGTTCCTCGTCCGTCATCTCCGAAAGGGTCTTCGAGACCTGCTCGATGCCCCAGTCCTTGCCGCCCTCGGCCAGCCCGTGCGACGTATAGGCCCCGAAGGGGTCACTGTGCGTGAGGATCTCGTGTGCTGCCTGGGCCGCACTACTCAGCCCGGGGGCGCAGTCGGAGGCGCCGACCTCTTCCAGCCGCCTGTTGACGTATGCGATCCACGCGTCCCGGTCGGACACCACGAAGTCCCAGCGGCCCGTGACGCTGATGCGTTCCGCTCCATCCGGCACCTCCCCGACACCGCTTTCGGCGTCCACATCCTCCTCTTCGAACATGTCGGAGAACGGGCTGCCCCAACCCGACGACTCGAATGTCTCGTCCGAGTAGCGTGCTGCGGCGGCCCGCACCCTTTCGATGACGTCGACGGCCCGCTCCGGCGGGACGTTCTGCTCGGACATCACTTCCGCATGCTCGGTCAGTGCGGCCACGAGGCTGCTCAACGCTTCGGAAACGCTCATCGGTTCCCCGCCTTTCCCAGTGCTTACACACAAGCGGCGCCAACCGGAACGCCCGGCCGACTGAATCGGCCGGGCATTCCTCAGCATCCTTTGTCACCAGTTGTAGTGACGGGTGTGCGATATCTGCCCACGCTTGTTGAAGTAGTCCACGTGGACGTGGTTGTTCGACGAACACACGCCACGGTACCGGCAGCGCCCGCCCATGCGGGCGTCGCGCCTGGCAGCGGCGATGGCCGCTGCCTTCGACTTGTACTTCGTGGGCGTGCGCAGATCCTTCCAGCCTCTCTTCTTGGGAATCCGGCGAGCGCAGTTGTGGACGAGCGCCGACTGGCCGTCGGCCACCACGAAGAAGGTGTGGCTGCCGGCGACGGTCAGGTTGTGGACGGTGCGGATCTCCTGGGTGCGGCTGGTGCCGGTGACGGCGGGCACCGGCCCCTCCGGGGTCATCAGGCGCTCCCCGGTGCGCAGCTCGGATGCGTTGACCCACCCCCGTCCCTGGGCGTAGAAGGGGTGCTCGGCCGTGGCGGTGATCTGCTGGGACCGTCCGTCGCCGTCTGCGTCCACCGACAGCGTGACCAAGTCCTTGAGCCCGTCACCGATGATGACGTCGGTGATGGGGGAGACGGTGATCTCGCCTGTCACCTCGTGCGCCGCAAGCACACGGTCGCCGACCTTCACCTCGCTGATGGGTTTGGTGCTCCCGTCGGCCATGACGATCGGCGTCTCGGGAAGGAAGGAGTTACGGCGGCAACTGCGTGCGATGGTCCGCGCGGCCCGGATGGCGCGGTAACCGCGGTAAGCGCGGTAACCCCAGGCCGCGGCGCCGAGGCCGGGGATGAAACCGGCCGCGGTGAGGGCGATGTCCCACTTGTTGCGCCACGCCCAGCGCTTGGTCTTGCGCCACGCCTTGCGCCAGCTCCACTTGCCGTCGAGATCGAAGCAGTTGACGGGGTCGGCGTTGCAGTACTCGTAGGCGTTGGCGTTACCGCCCTGCTCGGGGTCGACGGACAGGAAACGGCCGGTGGCGGGGTTGTACTGGCGTACGCCCATGAGGGTGTAGCCGGCCACGGTCTCACTCGAGCGCTGCTTGCCGCCGAGCCAGCCGTAGCGGGCCGCGTCCTGCTTGCCGCGCGGGTTGCCGTACTCATCGGTGTCCAGGGCTACCGGTGCCTCCCCCGCGGCGAGCGGGAGCTGCAGAGCGACGTCGCCGTGGATGTCGCTGAGCTGGAGCACGGTGTGGCCGGTGCCGCTGGTGATCGCACCGAGGTCTCCGGAGAGGGAGTCCACATTGCGGGTCAGGGCGCCAGTGGCGGTGTTCTCGACGATCCAGCGGGGATTGTCGTTGTCCCCGTCGTAGTGGTTGACCTTGTTGTCGGTCGGGGACCAGGTCCCGCCGTTGTTGGTCTCCACCGTCCAGGAACGGAAGCGCAGGTTGGCGTCGAGCTTCCAGGTCTGGCGCTTGCCGTTCGCGGTCTGCTGGTAGGCGAGGTCGTTGGCGTAGTAGCCCACGCTCACGCCGCCGGGCAGGGCCGTGGTACGGCCGAACGCGTCGTAGGTGTAACCGGAGTCGACGAGACGGTCGGCGCTGTCGTAAGTGTGTGTCCTGGTGGTTCCTCCGGTGGTGGGGCAGTCGGCGCCGGGGGCTCCGGCGGCAGCGGTCAGGGATGTGCGGTTGCTGTGCTTGTCGAAGCCGTAGGTCCGGCGGGTGCAAACGGTCTCTACGGTGTCCTCGACCGTGACCAGTCGGCCTGCCGCGTCGTAGCGGTAGGTCTGGTCGGACCAGCCGGCATGGCTGGTGTTCTGCCCGTGGACGGACTCGGTGACCGCGTCGGACATCACGACGGTGCCGTCGCTGTCGCGGGTGTAGGTGCGGTCGGTGGTCGAACCGGTTGTGTCCTCGGTAACGGTGAGGGTGTAGCCGCCGGGCAGTTTCTCGGTGGCGACAGAGCCGTCGGCGTCGTAGGTGGCCGAGAAGGTGCCCGCGACGGAGTCGGTGGTCTTCGTGGCCAGGCCTCGGGGCTCGGCAGCGTGGTCGTAGGTGTAGGTGACGGTGGACGGGACGGTGTCGGAAACCTTCACCGGCCGGTCGAGCAGGTCGTACTCGGTGGTGGTCTTTCCCCCGTCGGCATCGGTGTAGGAGATGATACGGCCGAGCTTGTCGTACGCCCGGGTGATCGTGCCGCCGGTCGGAGAGACGGTCTTGACGGCCTGTCCGGTGGCCGGGTCGTACTCGGTGGTGGCCTCGGGTACCGCCTGGCCGACCCCACCGGTGATCTTCACCGTGGTGGGACGCCCCGCGGCGTCATGGGCGGTGGTGGTGGTGCGGGTGACGCCATTGGCGGTCTCGACCCCCTTGGTCGCGTTGCCCCACCAGTCGTACTCGGTAGTGGTGGTCGGCAGCTGGGCGGGGTTGGAACCTCCACCGGTGATCGCTCCGCCGGGTCCGACCGAGCACACCAGATCAGCCCACTCAGGGCGTCCGGCGCAGGCGCCGGTGCCGCTCGCGGACCAGTAGGCGGTGACCACCGTACCTGCGTCGGTTCCGGTACTGCCGGTGTTCATGGTCTTGATCACCCGGCCCTGCCCGTCGTACTCGGTGGTGGTGGTGATCGCCAGGCCGCCGGGGTCCTGGATCGACCTGACCGGCAGGCCCTTGGCCCAGTCGTAGACGGTCTGCGTCACCCGGGTCTCCCCGTGGACGGTGGGGTGCTCGCGCACCTGCGCGCCCGTGGTGACCTTGGTGACCTGGTCCCTGACCTTGGCGGTGCCGTCGGTCGGGCGTCCGGCGTCGTACTCGTTGGCCGTCCAGCTCCGGGCGGTGACCGAGGTGCCGGCCGGGACCAGCGTGGTGGTGCCCGACTTCAGGTCTGCGGTCAGATCCACACGCCGCAGCGGCCCGAACTCCTCCAGCTCCCGGGCGCCGGTGTCGTTGTAGACCGACTTCGTCGCCAGCAGGTCGGCACGCTCGGCCGGGGTGAGCTGGGCGATGCCCAGATCGGCCTGGGCGGCCCGGTCACCGGCCGTCAGTCCCAGGGCGACGGCCCGGTTGGCGGCCGACAGTTCGCGGACGGTGTTGCCGAAGCGGTCGTACTCGGTGGTGGAGATGTGACCGCCGGGTGCGGCGGAGTTGACCTCGCGTCCGGAGACGCCCAGGTAGTGCACCTGGGCCCGCCGGTAGGCGGCCGGGGTCAGCGCGCTGCCGGTGTGGGAGGCGGGGACGGCGTCGGCGGGGAAGACAGCGGTGGCGTCGGTGGGGGCGTCCAGCTGACCCCAGGTCCTGACGTCGTTCGCGCCCATGTTGTAGGGGGCGACGGCGCTGCCGGTCAGGGGCACGTCGTAGACGACGCTGGTGGCCGCGGTGCCCTCGACCGTGCCGGCGGTGCCCTGCTTCAGACCCGGCCGGGTGGCCTTGAGCAGCATGCCCTCACCGGCGGTGGAGGTACTGCCGGCCTTGCCGTAGGCGAAGGTCCACGGCAGCTCACCGGGCGGGGTGAGCTGGGTGACCCGCCCCGCGGCGTCGTAGGCGTACTCCGTCTTCAGCGCCGGGGTGATCAGCGGGTTCCATGCCTGGCGCAGCCGGCCGGAGGCGTCGTAGGCGTAGGTCTGCACCGCCTTGGCGGTGGCGTTCGCCGCGCCGGGGGCGGTGGACCACAGCCGCAGCTCCTTCACCTGGCCGCTGTAGTCGCCGAAGGCGTCGGCGGTGGCGGTGGTGGCGGTGGCGTAGACGAACTCCAGCGCACGGCAGCCCTTGGTGTCCGGGGCCGCGGTGCAGGCCGCGGTCGTGGCGGCCGAGGTCGGGGCGATGACCCGCTTGGGGCGGGCGAGCTTCTTGCCGTCGACGGTCACCGTCTCGGAGACGACGGTGGTGGTGGAGTTGGTCAGGCCGTCCAGCAGGGTGGAGGAGACCTGCCAGGTGGTGGCCGCCGCGTCGGGCTTGGTGAAGGTGGTGACCGTGCCCTCGGTGTCGGTGAGGGTGAAGGAGCCGGTCACGCTGCCCCTGAGGGTCAGGTCCTCCGCCCCGGGCTCCGGAATCCAGCCGTTCTTCGCGGCGTTGGCGGTGAAGTGGATCGCGTCGCCCTCCTCCAGCACCACGTCCACGGCCGTGTCGGAGACCCTGCGCAGATGGGTGTAGTCGGAGTCGGTCAGCTCCGCGGCCGTGCCGGTCACCCACTCCTTGCCGAAGATCGGTGCCTGCCCCTCCTGCGTCGCCCCCTTGTCAGGGGTGCGGGAGGAGGCGGTACGGGTCACCGACATCTCGAACGCGGAGGCGTCGGTCTCCGACAGGGTGTAGTCGCCGGTGAGGAGGTTGACCGAGCCGGGGCCGACCTGGCTGGTGGCGGCGCCGGTGGCGTTGCGGTCGACGACGACGGTCAGCGGCCCGGTGGCGCCGGTGGCGCCTCCGGGGCCGGTGAAGTCGGCCTTGATCTGCACCGATCCGTCGGGGTCGACGGTGTCGGTGGCGTTCCACACCAGCCGGGCGTTCCTGCCGCCCGTCAGCGGCACCGGCCAGGCGGTCAGCGCCGTGCCGCCGGAGGTGACGTCCCCGGCCGGGATGCGCGTCCAGTCGTCCGCCTCGGAGCGGCGCCAGGAGAAGGACACCGCGTTGTACTTGGCTTCGTCGGCCTCGGCGACCAGCGGCAGGCGGCGGGCGGTGCGCTCGCCGTCGGCCGGCTGGAGGAAGCCGCCGGGCCCGGCGTGGAAGGTGTACTCGATCGCGTCGGACTTGTTGTCGGCCTTGTCCACCGCCCGCACCTGGAGGGTGTGGGTGCCGTCCTTGGGCGGGGTGATGGAGATGTTCCTGGCGGCGCTGGAGCCGCCGGTGGCGACCTTGGTCCAGGCCACGCCGTCCAGCGTCCACTCCAGCCAGTTGTGGTCGCTGCCGGCGGGCGGGGTGACGGTGAAGGTGCCGGCCTGCCCGGCGCCCTTGACCCAGGAACCCGACGGGTAGTCTGTGGAAGTGATCTTGGTGGGGGCGGAGGGGGCCGTGGTGTCGACGGTGAAGGTCTTCCACGCCGACCAGCCGGTGTTGTAGTGCGCCCCGTCATACGGGCTGGTGCGGAACTTGTACGTCTTGCCGTTGCTCAGCACCCCGGCGGGGACGGTGACGGAGGCGACCTGGCCGCTGGGTACGTACTTGGAGACGATCACGTCGCCGACCTGGGAGTTGGTGGCGTTGTCGTAGATCTGGAAGGTGCCGTTGACCTTGTCCCCGTCGGCGTCGACGAAGGTGTCCCGCAGCGTGGGCGTGGTGGTGTTGACCACATAGGCGCCGCTGTAGGAGAAGTACGGCGGGCCGGCCTCCTGCTTGGTGCCGGTGCGCGGCCGGTAGTTGTAGTTCACCACCAGCTTCGGCGGGTTGGCGGCGGCGTTGGCGGAGCTGACCTGCTTCCAGTGGGTCGTCGCGTCGGTGGCGGCGCGCAGGCCCATGTGACCGCGGGAGGTCTTCGCCGACGCCCACGTCTGCACCAGACCGGTCACATCGGCGTTGATCCAGCCCGCCCCGCCGCAGGCCGCGCGGCCCTTGGTCTCGGTGGAGGAGTGGCGCTGGGCGACCCAGGAGGGCTGGTTGTCCCACCGGGTGGCGGTGGAGGGGGCCCCGGTCTCCCAGATCGTCCACTCGTACGGCTTGCAGTCGGAGTTGCCGGAGTGGAGGTTCCACAGCGACAGCTTCGCGCTGGAGACCAGCGCGTCGGAGATCGGCGCGGTGTTCCAGGTGATGAACGACCGCGACAGCCTCGTGGTGCCGTCCGGGTTGGTGGTGCCCGGGTTGCCCAGGTGCAGTTCGGTGTTGGTGGACCAGTCGGTGGTCTCACCGCGCTTGACCAGGGTGTCGAAGACGTTGGACAGCGCCGAGGTGGAGGGGTCCACCGTCACCGGGTATCTGGTGTCCGGGTCGGCGAGGAAGTCGGCGTCGGGGGTGATGACCAGGTCGACGCCGTCGCCGGTCCTGACGACCTTCCAGTCGACCTTCGCCCGGTTGGTGTGCTCACCGGAGACCTCGTCCACGGCGGCGTCCCACATCACCGGCGCGGGCATCACCGCCCGCTTCTTCTTCCCCGAGGCGGCGTCGGTGAACAGCAGGCTGCCGTCCCTTTGCTGCTTGACCTTCAGCCCGTCGGCCTTCAGCGGCAGCGTGTAGGAGTAATCCTCCGCGGCCGGGCGCTTGTTGATCTCGACGAACTGCTCGAACCCGGTCCGGGTGGCCTCCACGACCAGGTCGGCGTCCGGCAGCGCACCGGCGTAGGTGGCGCGGGTGCCCTCCAGCTTCGGGGCGGGCAGGCCGCCCTTCCACCGCAGGGTGATCTGCTCATCCCCCTCCCCCAGCGTCACCAGGTCGCGGGCCGGGGCCTTCTCCGCCGCCGCCAGGGACTTGGGCAGCGCGCCTCCCTTGCCCGCCAGGCTCAGCCCCGCCGGGTGGGCGGCCGCCCCGACCGAGCCGTCCGGCCGCCGCACCAGCTCGACGTCCACGTCGGTCCACTCGCCGTCGCGCTGGAAGCGGACCGGGCCGGCCGACAGCTCGGTGGTCAGGCTGCCGTCCTCGTTCACCCACGTCGTCGAGGTCTCCGTCCGCTCACTCAGCGCCTCGACCCGCCGGCCCGACAGCCTCGCCGCCACACGAGCCGAAGGGATGTCCGCGGCGCTCCGCGGTCCCTTCCCGCTCTCCGGCCGGGCCGGGGCCTGGGTCTTCTTCGCCGGGAGCGCGACGGCCTGGCCCGACGTGGCGACGACGAGCGCCGTCTCGGCGGTGAGCAGGGCCGCGGCGGCCAGGGCTATGCGGGGCAGCAGGCGTCTGCGGCGCTGCAGCGCCAGTACGGACCCCTCCCACTCCTCGGGCGGGGGTGTGTGGTCTCTCACCGGTGTGTCCTTCTTCTCGGCAGCACAGGTCGCCGCTGATCCGACCACCGGTCCGACCGCAAATGAAGTGAGATCTTCACCGATTCCGCGTACAACTTCCCACAGGCTTCACAGGTGCCGGGTACTCCTCAACTCCTCCCGGCACAAGGAGGGTTGAATGGCCACCGGAAAGCGGGGCCGCGTCCGGGCGCCGCAGAGTTCGTGGATCGCCTTCGGGACGGTCGCCCTGGTGATCGCCGGATCGCTCACCCTGGTCGCGCTGGACGTGCTCAGCCAGCCGCTGAGCCGCCGTACGGTGGTCACCGGCCTGCTGCTGCTGATCGTCCTGCCCGCCGTGCTGCTCGGCCAGTACGCGCCTCCCCCCTACCGGCTCCCCTACCGCTGGCGGTGGTGGCTGCTGGGCGCGCAGGCGCTGCTGACCTATCTGCCGATCCTGCTCTTCCCCAGCCCCTGGCTCAGCCTGCTGGGCTTTCTGGCCGGAGCGGTCCTGCTGACCGTCCCCCCGCCCTCCTCGGTGGTGATCGCGGCCGGTGTCGTCGCCAGCGGGCCGCTGCTGGCCGGGACGCTGGTCGACACCCCGCGCAGCTCCCTGAACGTGCTGGTGTCCAGTGTGATCACGGCCAGCAGCGTCTACGGCGTGGCGCACCTGGCCCTGCTCGCCTCCCGGACGCAGGCCGCGCAGGCCCAGGCCGCCCGGCTGGCCGAGCAGCGCGAACGCGACCGGGTCGCCCGGGACCTGCACGACCTGCTGGGGTCCTCGCTGGTGTCGATAGCGGTCCGGTGCGAGTCCGCGCTGCACCGTGCGGGGACCTGTGGTGCGGGCGCGCCCGCTTCGCAGGACCCCACCCGGCGCGCGCTGGCCGAGACCGCGGCGCTGGCCCGCCGTACGCACGCCGAGGTACGGGCGGTGGCGCACGGGCGGCTGTCGGTGTCGCTGCAGGCCGAAATCGTCCACGCCCGGCGGCTGCTCACCCAGGCCGGCATCACCACCCGTGTCACCGCCCCGCCGGACAGCCGGCTGTCACCGGCCGTGGGCAACTGCCTGGGCGCGGTGCTGCGGGAGGCCACCGGCAACCTCCTGCGGCACAGCCGGGCCGTGAACTGCGAGATCGTCGTGAGCGAGCACGACGGGCGGGTGGAACTCACCGTCGCCAACGACGGCGCTCCGCGCCGCCGGCCGCCCACCGGTGCGGGGCTGGCCGGCCTGGCGGCCCGGGCGGCGGTGCTCGGCGGCGCCCTGACCTTCACCGCCGGGGACGGATCGTTCCGGCTGTCGGTCGTGCTGCCGCTAGATCCAGCCGTTGCGCTCGGCGATCCTGACGGCGTCGACGAGGGTGCGGGCGTGGAGTTTGCCCACCGCGGAGGATATGCGGTTGCGCACCGTACCCACGCCGAGGAATAGCTCCGCGGCGATCTCCCGGGCCCCCGCCCCGCCCGCGGACAGTCGCAGCACCTCGGCCTCACGCGCGGTCAGCGGGTTCTCCCCCAGTTCCGAGCTCTGTTCGGCCAGACGGGGATCGACGGCCCGGCCCCCGGCCGCGACGGTGCGCACTGCCGAGGCGAGCTCACCCGGCGTGGCGGTCTTCAGCAGATAGCCCGCCGCTCCGGCCTTCAGTGCCCTGCGTAACAGTCCGGGGCGGTCCAGCGCGGTGAGCATCAGGCAGCGGCACGCCGGAAGCCTCTCGCGCAGCCGTGCGGCCACCGATATGCCGTCCAGACCGGGCAGGTCGATGTCGAGGACCACGACGTCGGGCCCGTGCCGCAGGGCCGCCTCCAGTGCGGCCGGGCCGTCGGCCGCCTGCCCGGCGACCTCGATGCCCAGTTGTCCGTCCAGGATCTCCGCCAGCCCCGCCCGCACCACGTGCATGTCCTCGGCGACCAGCACTTTGATCATGGGATCAGTATGCCCGCCCGGCATCCGGCCCCGCACGGCCGCGGGCCCGCCCCCGGAGAGGGGACGGGCCCGGTGGGCGCTGTTCGGAAGGCGTATGCGGCGCCGGAGAGGTCAGGCTCCCGTGCCCGCGGTGACGTACGCCCTGAGTTCGGCCGCCAGCTCCTCGTGCACACGGGCCGTGAGCAGCGTGCCGCCCTCGGTGTGCTCCGTGGAGAGGACCTCCCCGTCGGCGTGGACCCGGGACACCAGGTCGCCGCGGGTGTAGGGCACCAGCGCCGTCAGCTCCACGGCCGGGCGCGGCAGCTCCCGGTCGATCAGCTCCAGCAGCTCCTCGATGCCCTGCCCGGTGCGGGCGGAGACGGCGATGGCGTGCTTCTCGGCGCGCAGCAGCCGCGCCAGCATGAGCGGATCGGCCGCGTCCGCCTTGTTGACCACCACGATCTCGGGCACGTCCACCGCGCCGACGTCCCGGATCACCTCGCGCACGGCGGCGAGCTGCTCCTCCGGCGCCGGGTGCGAGCCGTCGACCACGTGGAGGATCAGGTCGGCGTCGCCGACCTCCTCCATCGTGGAGCGGAACGCCTCGACGAGGTGGTGCGGCAGATGGCGTACGAAGCCGACGGTGTCGGCCAGGGTGTACGCGCGCCCGCTGGGGGTCTCGGCACGGCGCACGGTCGGGTCGAGGGTGGCGAACAGCGCGTTCTCCACCAGCACGCCCGCGCCCGTGAGGCGGTTGAGCAGCGAGGACTTGCCCGCGTTGGTGTACCCGGCGATGGCGACCGAGGGCACCTTGTTGCGGCGCCGCTCCTGCCGCTTGACGTCGCGGCCGGTCTTCATCTCCGCGATCTCCCGGCGCATCTTCGCCATCTTCTCGCGGATCCGCCGCCGGTCCGTCTCGATCTTGGTCTCACCGGGACCACGGGTGGCCATGCCGCCGCCGGAGGATCCGGAGCCGCCACCGCCCATCTGCCGGGACAGCGACTGGCCCCAGCCGCGCAGCCTGGGCAGCATGTACTGCATCTGCGCGAGCGAGACCTGCGCCTTGCCCTCGCGGGACTTGGCGTGCTGGGCGAAGATGTCGAGGATCAGGGCGGTGCGGTCCACCACCTTGACCTTGACGACGTCCTCGAGGTGGATGAGCTGGCCGGGGCTGAGCTCACCGTCGCACACGACGGTGTCGGCCGCCGTCTCGACCACGATGTCGCGCAGCTCGTGCGCCTTGCCGGAACCGATGTAGGTGGCCGGGTCCGGCTTGTCGCGGCGCTGGATCACACCGTCGAGGACGAGCGCCCCCGCGGTCTCGGCGAGGGCGGCGAGCTCGGCGAGGGAGTTCTCGGCGTCCTGCGCGGTGCCGGAGGTCCACACGCCCACGAGCACCACGCGCTCCAGCCGCAGCTGCCGGTACTCGACCTCCGTGACGTCCTGGAGTTCGGTGGACAGGCCCGCGACGCGGCGGAGGGCGGCGCGATCGGAGCGGTCGTACTGGTCGCCGTCGCGCTCGCCGTCGATGTCCTGGCTCCAAGCGACGTCCTCCTCCATCAGGGCGTCGGCTCGGCGGTACGTCTCGGCGAGGCGCTGGCCGTTCTGCGGAAGGGAGGAAGAGAGGGTCAAGTGAGTCCTTACGTCGATGGAGTGAAGGTATCCGGGTCAACGTGCGCGGTGCCCGGAACATTCCCGCCGGCACGAGCACGGGGGAACCGGTACGGATACGGGCCGCGGCCCGCCCCGGACACGATGATGGTGGCACGGCGCGGCCCGGCCGTCACCTGGTTTGCGCGGCCTCCCGCCCTTCCCGCGGGGCCGGGCTCCCCCGAGCGGGCCCCTTGGCGGGCTTCTCAGGGCTGGGGGCGGGTGGCCCGGACGACGTCGTAGACGCCGGGCACCTCCCGCATGGCACGCATCAGCCGGGGCAGCTCCCCGGCGTCCTCCAGCCGCAGGGTGTAGGTGTGCCGCACCCGGTGCTCCCTGGGCGGTTCCACCTCGGCGGAGACCACGGCGGCCCCCTCCGCCGCGATGGCCTCGGTCAGGTCGGCCAGGAGGTGCGGGCGGCTCAGCGACTCGGCGTGCAGCGTCACCCGGCAGCCCGCGCCGGAGTCCTGCCACCGCACGGCCACGGTCTCGCGCCCGGCGGCGGTCATCCGGGCCACGGTGGGGCAGCCCTCCCGGTGGGCGGTCACCGCGCCGCCGCGCACCGCGAAGCCGACCACGGCGTCGGGCGGCACCGGCGTGCAGCAGCGGGCCAGCCGTACGGGCGCTCCGGGCAGCCCGGCCACGGCCGCGGGCCTCTCGCGGGCCCGTACGGCCCGGTCCGGGCCGTCGGGTACGGCGGCCGGAGGGGAGGCGGGCTCCCGGGCCGCGGCCGGCTGGGCCGCACGGTCCTCCCCGCCCGTTCCCTCCGATCGCTCGCCGTCCTCCGCGCAGGCGTCGAGCCAGGTGCGGATGGCGATCCGCGCGGTGGGGGTGCGGGCGTGCTCCAGCCACTGCGGGGAGGGGCCGGAGGTGCCCTCGGGAGCCATCAGCAGCTGCAGCGAGTCTCCGTCGCTCAGCACGGTGCCCAGCGCCGCGAGCCGTCCGTCCACCCGGGCGCCGACCAGGGCGTGCCCGGCCGCGCCGTAGCGGGCGTAGGCCGCGTCCACGCAGGTGGCGCCCGCGGGCAGGTGGAGGGCGGCGGTCCGGCCGGGGCCGCCCGGATCGGTGCAGAAGACGGTGATCTCGCGGTCCTGGGCGAGGTCGTCGCGCAGCTCGGCCCAGAAGGTGTCCGGGTCGGGTGCGTGGCTCTGCCACTCCAGCAGCCGCTCCAGCCAGCCGGGACGGGTGGGGTCGGCGCGTCCGTCGTCCGCGGCGGCCGCCTCGCCGGCGGGGTCGGCGCCGGAGGTCCGGTGCGGATCGCCGAGGGCGATCACCCCTGCCTCGGCGACCCGGTGCATCCGGTGGGTGCGGACCAGTACCTCGGCCACCCGCCCCCCGGTGTCGGCGACCGCGGTGTGCAGCGACTGGTACAGGTTGAACTTCGGCACCGCGATGAAGTCCTTGAACTCCGACATCATCGGCGTGAAGCAGGTGTGCAGCTCCCCCAGGACCGCGTAGCAGTCCGCGTTCTCGGCGACCAGGATCAGCAGCCGCCCGAAGTCGCAGGGCCCCAGCTCGCCGCGTTTGGCGCGGGCCCGGTGGACGGAGAGGAAGTGCCGCGGCCGGATGAGGACCTCGGCGGCGATGCCCGCCTCGCGCAGTACGGCCCGCACCGACTCGGCGATCCCGGCGAGCGGGTCGGCGCCGGCGTTGTGCTCGCGGATCAGCTCCCGGGTGCGGTCGTACTCCTCGGGGTGGAGTACGGCGAAGACCAGGTCCTCCAGCTCGGTCTTGAGTGCCTGCACGCCCAGCCGCTCGGCCAGCGGGATCAGCACGTCCCGGGTGACGCGGGCGATGCGCGCCTGCTTCTCGGGCCGCATCACGCCCAGGGTGCGCATGTTGTGCAGCCGGTCGGCGAGCTTGATGGACATCACCCGCACGTCGTTGCCGGTGGCCACCAGCATCTTGCGGAAGGTCTCCGGCTCGGCGGCGGCGCCGTAGTCCACCTTCTCCAGTTTGGTGACGCCGTCGACGAGGTAACCCACCTCCTCGCCGAACTCCGCCCGCACCTGCTCCAGCGTCACCTCGGTGTCCTCGACCGTGTCGTGGAGCAGAGAGGCCGTCAGGGTCGTCGTCTCGGCGCCGAGTTCGGCCAGGATCAGGGTGACGGCCAGCGGGTGGGTGATGTACGGCTCGCCGCTCTTGCGCGTCTGCCCCCGGTGCGAGGACTCCGCCAGAACGTAGGCGCGGCGCAGGATGTCGAGGTCGGCGCCCGGGTGGTGGGCGCGGTGCGCCTTGGCCACGTGCTCGATGGCGTCGGGGAGGGCGTGACGGGGCGACGGGCCCAGGAGGGCCGCACGACCGAGCTTGCGAAGGCTCCGTACTGCGCTCATGGCACCTCCCACTGCGTCGGGGGGCTTGATCCTACCGAGCCTCCCACACCCCGCGGGCCGCCTCCCGTCCGCAGTGGCCGGGATCACCCGTTCGAGCGGTCGCCCTCAGGAAGCGGCGAGCAGGCCGGGGTCGATCGTGCCCTCGGCGACGATCACGGCGGGGCCGGTCATCTCGACACCGCCGTCCGGATGTTCGGTGATCACCAGCCGCCCGCCGGGGACGTCGACGGTGTAGGTGACCGGAGTGCCGTCCGCGGCCGGATCCGCGCCGTCGCGGCGGGCGGCCGCGACCATGACCGCGCAGGCGCCCGTACCGCAGGAGCGGGTCTCGCCGGAACCGCGCTCGTGCACCCGCAGGGCCACGTGGCGCGACCCCCGGCCGACGGCGAACTCGACGTTGACGCCCTCGGGGTAGGCCGCGGCCGGCGCCACGGCCGGGGCGGTGTACAGGTCACCGGCGTGGGCGAGGTCGTCCACGAAGGCGACGGCGTGCGGGTTGCCCATGTCGACGTGGAGCGCGGGCCAGCTGCGCTCCCCCACCGTGACGGTGACGTCCTCTTCCGTGCCGCCGGGCAGCTTGGCGGCGCCCATGTGGACGGTGACACCGCCGTCCTCGGCCAGGCGCACCCGGCGCACACCGGCCCGGGTGGCGACGGCGAGGTCGCCGGCGCCGGCCAGCCCGGCGCGCTGGAGGTAGCGCGCGAAGACCCGTACGCCGTTGCCGCACATCTCCGCGACGCTGCCGTCGGCGTTGCGGTAGTCCATGAACCACTCGGCCTCGCCGGCCATCGGGCGCGCCTCGGGATGGGCCGCGGAGCGCACCACCCGCAGCAGGCCGTCCCCGCCGATCCCGGCCCGCCGGTCGCACAGCCGGGCCACGGCCTCGGCGGGCAGGTCAAGCGTTCCGTCCGGGTCGGGGATGATCACGAAGTCGTTCTCGGTGCCGTGCCCCTTGAGGAACGGCACGGGCACGCCTGCGGTCCCTGCTGCGCTGTTCACGGTGCCCATCGTACGGGGCGTGGCCCGGCCACCGGCCGGGCCGGCGGAGCCGGGCGGGCTAGGCCCTGCCCGACAAATAGCGCTGTCCGCCCGAAGGGCGGGCTCCGCGGCGTCTGGTGCGTGCGATCGCAAGGCGGAGGAGGAGAGCGCAGCGTGCTGCGCCGACGATCGACAACGCGGCATGGGGGTGCCCCCGGCCGGAGGCTGGGGGAGTGCGTGCCAGACGCCGCGGAGCAGGCGGGATTTGTCGGACAGGGCCTAGCGGAGCCGGGCGACGCGCCAGACGGCCAGCGCCACGAGGGCGCCGGCGATCAGCGCGTACAGGACGATCAGACGCCAGTCGGGACGCTCTCCGGAGCCGCGCGCAGGCAGGCCCGGCCAGGCGAGGCCGGCGCGGCGGGCGGCCATCATGCCCCAGCCGGCGGCACAGCAGCTGAGTAGCAGCCCGAGCATGGCGACCACCGCCCCGCCCTCGCCGAGCCCGAAGGCGAGCGGGAAGGCGAACATCAGCGAGCCGGCCGCGCCTAGGCCGACGATGGGGGCGAGCTGCCACAGCCGCAGTTTCCGGGGCGGGCGGAGTTCGCCGTAGGACTCGTCCCCCTCGGGGGCCGTCTCCTCCAGCGCCTCGAGTCCGTCCCCGTCCTCCAGTGGACCCACGCCGTCCAGGGCCCTCGGGCCGTCGCCGGCCGCGCGGAGCTGCTCGACGACCGGTTCATCGCTGTTGCGGGGGCCGGCCTCCATCGCCACGTGCCCTCCCAACTCCCGGCTCTGCGGCTCAATCGACGGTCGATGCTCGCCGATGCTCGATGATGGCACGCCCGGGCGGCCGTCCAGCGCCCGCTGGGCGTCCCGATGCCATCACGTGATCAGGCTGTGACCGCTCGTTCGAGGAGGGCCAGCGCCTTCCCGGGGAGTTCGCCGCGATCGTCCGCCGCACCGCTGAGCCAGTGGACACGCGGGTCGCGTCGGAACCAGGAGTCCTGGCGCCGCGCGAAGCGCTTGGTGGCGCGTACGGTCTCGGCGCGCGCCTCGTCCTCGGTGCACTCGCCGGCCAGGGCGGCCAGGATCTGCTGGTAGCCCAGGGCCCGTGAGGCCGTGCGGCCCTCGCGCAGCCCCGCGCGCTCCAGCTCGCGCACCTCCTCGACCAGCCCGGCCTCCCACATCCGGTCCACCCGCCGGGCGATCCGCTCGTCGAGCTCGGGGCGTGCGACGTCGACCCCGATCTGGAGGGTGTCGTAGACGGAGTCGGGGCCGGGGAGGTTGGCGGTGAAGGGGCGGCCGGTGATCTCGACGACCTCCAGGGCTCGGACGATCCGGCGGCCGTTGCCGGGCAGGATCGCGCGGGCCGCCTCGGGATCGACGGCGGCGAGCCGGGCGTGCAGCACCCCGGAGCCGGACTCGGCCAGTTCGGCCTCCAGCCGGGCCCGTACGGCCGGGTCGGTGCCGGGGAACTCCAGGGCGTCGACGGCACCGCGCACGTACAGCCCGGATCCGCCCACGAGCACGGGGGTGCGCCCCTGGGCGAGCAGGCGGTCGATCTCGGCGCGGGCCAGGCGCTGGTACTCGGCGACGCTGGCGGTGACCGTCACGTCCCAGACGTCCAGAAGGCGGTGCGGAACGCCCTGGCGCTCCTCCCGCGTCAGTTTGGCGGTGCCGATGTCCATGCCCCGGTAGAGCTGCATGGAGTCGGCGTTGATCACCTCGCCGCCGAGGTGCCGGGCGAGGGCGACGCCCAGGTCGGACTTTCCGGCCGCGGTGGGTCCGACCACGGCGATGACACGGGGGGTGGGGGGTGAGCTGCTCACGGCCCAAGTCTCGCAAACGCACGGGGAGGAGTCCGAACGAGTTACGCGGCGCCCCGCGTCCGCGGCCGTCGCGCGTCGCGCGTACCGGCCGCGGACGGGCATCCGGAGCGCGGGCCGGCGCACCGCTCGTGGGACGCGGAACTCCTGCCGCGGGAGTAGGGTCTGTGGTGTATACGGGGCATTCGCGCCTTTGGTGGCGATACGCGAGTGGATCCGGGAAATCCGGCCCGGGGCGGGAGTCGTCGGCGGAGCGCGAGAGGACCGCGAGAGAACGGAGTGACCGCCATGGGCATCATGGACAGGGTCAGGGGCATGGCCGGCCGGCACGGCGGGAAGGCCGGGGAGACGTCCGGTAGCGGGACCAGGGGCAGGCACCGGCGCCGCACCGGGACCCGCGATGCGAAGATCCGGGAGGCGCGGGAGCGGCTGACCCGTGAGAGGGACGAGAAGGGGAACACCGCCGGCCCCGCCGCCTGAGCGGCCGCCGTCCCCGCCGTGCGGCGGGGACGGGACGGCGAGGCGGGTCTGCGAGGCGGGACGGCCTACGACCAGCTCGCCACCAGGTAGCCGACACCGTACGGCGCCTGGTCGTACAGCAGCCGCCCCTGGAGCCCCGCGCCCTCGGCAGCGCCGGCCAGCACCTGCCAGCAGGCCCGGCCGGACGCCTTCAGCTCGTAGGCCAGCTCCTCGTCGAGGGCCAGCAGCCCGGCGGGGTCGGCGGCGCCCAGGGCGCGGGCCGCGTCCGCGTCGAAGGCGGGGGCGCGCTCGTCGAAGTAGCCGGGGGCCTTGATCGTCCGGCAGGCGCTGCCGTCGCCCATCGCCAGCAGCGCGACACGCTCCGCCGAGGCGGCCAGCTCCCGCCCGGTCCGCGCGCAGCGCTCCTTCGGCAGCGGCTCCCCCACCGCGATCCCCTCCACGGGTGCCGCGCCCCAGCCCGTACGTTCCAGCAGCCAGGCGCCCACGGCCAGGGACGGTGGCAGCGGATGCCCGGCGGGCGGGCCCTCGCCCGGCCCCAGCCGGACCTCCAGCTCGACCCCGAAGGGGCGGAAGGACCCGGTGGCGCCCTGCGGATACCTGCCCCGGCCCGCCGGGTCGGCGGTGCCGACGACGACGAGCCGGTCGGGTCGCGCGGCGGCCAGGACGGCGATGGCGTCGTAGCAGGCGGCTCGGGCTTCGTCCGTCTCGTGGGCGGCGCCCCCCGCCACCTCGGGCACCAGCAGCGGCGGACAGGGGCATACGGCGGCGGCGACAAGCATGGCTCGCAGCCTACCGCCGTACACCCTCCCCGCGGTCGGGCGCACAAGGGGCCCGCACACGCCTGACCAGCGCACAACCGGTGCACGCCGGGCTCACGACCGGCGCGCGTGCGCCGGGCCCGCGCGCCTGTGCGCTCCGGAGGGCGGGTACGTCAGCGGGCGGTGCAGCCGCCCGGCGCGGCGGGCAGCGGCTCGGGGGCGCCGACGGTCGGCAGCCCGAGCATCACACCCCGGGGCCCGGCCTCGGGCGCGGCGTTGCGCCGCTCCCAGGCGTCGCCCGCACGGGTGCGCCGCACTCTCAGCACCTCGCCCTCGGCCAGCAGGTGGTGCGGGGCGGCGTAGGTGACCTCGACGGTCGCCATGTCCCCCGGGCGCGGCACGTCGCCGTCGGGACGGGTGAAGTGGACCAGGCGGTTGTCGGGGGCGCGGCCGGACAGCCGACGGGTGGCGCCGTCCTTGCGGCCCTCGCCCTCGGCGACCATGACCTCCAGCGTCCGCCCGACCTGCCTCCTGTTCTCCTCCCAGGAGATCTCCTCCTGGAGGGCCACCAGGCGCTCGTAGCGCGCCTGGACGACCTCCTTGGGGATCTGCCCGTCCATCTCGGCGGCCGGGGTGCCGGGCCGCTTGGAGTACTGGAAGGTGAACGCCTGCGCGAAGCGGGCCTCGCGGACGACGTGGAGGGTCTGCTCGAAGTCCTCCTCGGTCTCGCCGGGGAAGCCCACGATGATGTCGGTGGAGATCGCGGCGTCGGGGATCGCGGCCCGGACCTTCTCGATGATGCCCAGGAAGCGCTCCTGCCGGTAGGAGCGCCGCATCGCCTTCAGCACGCGGTCGGAGCCGGACTGCAGCGGCATGTGCAGCTGCGGCATCACGTTCCCCGTCTCGGCCATGGCGGCGATGACGTCGTCGGTGAAGTCTCGCGGGTGGGGGGAGGTGAAGCGGACCCGCTCCAGACCCTCGACCTTCCCGCAGGCGCGCAGCAGCTTGGAGAAGGCCTCGCGGTCGCCGATGTCGGATCCATAGGCGTTGACGTTCTGCCCCAGCAGCGTGATCTCGGTGACGCCCTCGGCGACCAGCGCCTCGACCTCGGCCAGGATGTCGCCGGGCCGGCGGTCCTTCTCCTTGCCGCGCAGCGCGGGGACGATGCAGAACGTGCAGGTGTTGTTGCAGCCGACCGAGATGGAGACCCAGGCCGCGTACGCGCTCTCGCGCCGGGTCGGCAGCGTGGAGGGGAACGCCTCCAGCGACTCGGCGATCTCGACCTGCGCCTCCTGCTCGACGCGGGCGCGCTCCAGCAGCACCGGCAGACTGCCGATGTTGTGGGTGCCGAAGACCACGTCGACCCAGGGCGCGCGCCGCACGATGGTGTCGCGGTCCTTCTGCGCCAGGCAGCCGCCGACCGCGATCTGCATGCCCGGCCGGGACGCCTTCCTGGGGGCGAGGTGGCCGAGGTTGCCGTACAGCTTGTTGTCGGCGTTCTCCCGCACCGCGCAGGTGTTGAAGACGACCACGTCGGCGTCGTCGGCGTCCCCCGGGGCCCGGACATAGCCCGCGTCCTCCAGCAGGCCAGACAGGCGCTCGGAGTCGTGGACGTTCATCTGGCACCCGTAGGTGCGCACCTGGTAAGTCTTCGCACTCATCTCAGTCGACAGGGTACGCGCTCCCGCCCCCGCCCCGCCTCTCCCTTCCGCGCAGCGGTCCTGGCAGGATCGAGGCCATGGTCTCCCCGCACGTACGGCGCCTGTGGACACGGCGGCCGCCGGCGGCCGCGGCGGCAGCCGCCGCCGTGCTCGCGCTGCTGCTGTGGTGGCTGCTGCCCGGCGGCGGCCCGGCGCCCAGCGGCCAGGTCGTCTTCACCACCGGCGCCCGCGGCGGGGTCTACGAACGCTACGGGGAACTGCTGAAGGAGCAACTGGGCCGCGACCTGCCCGAGGTGGACGTGACCCTCGTGCCCAGTCAGGGCTCGGTGCAGAACATAGAACGGCTGGTCTCCGGCGAGGCGTCCTTCACCATCGCCGCGGCCGACGCGGTCGCCGCCTACGTCAACTCCGGCGGAAAGGACGCCGACCGGCTGCGGGCCTGCGCTCGGCTGTACGACGACTACATCCAGCTCGTCGTCCCGGCCGACTCGCCGGTGCGCGCCGCCGAGGACCTGAAGGGGCTGCGGGTCGGGCTCGGACAGCGGCGCTCCGGCGTCAACCTGATCGCGGGCCGGCTGCTGAAGGCCGCCGGCCTGGACCCGGACAAGGACGTCCAGCCGGTGCTCCAGGGCATCGACAGGATGCCGGAGCTGCTGGTCCGCGAGGAACTGGACGCCTTCTTCTGGTCGGGCGGGCTGCCGACCGGTGCGGTCGAGGAGCTCGCCGAGGCCACCGAGATCCGCCTCGTACCGCTGGGCGACCTGGTGCCGGTGCTGCACGCCCAGGAGCCGCAGACCCGCTCCTACCGGGCGGCCCTGATGCCCTCCGACGCCTATCCGGCCGTCCAGGACGGCAAGGCCGTCGAGACGATCGCGGTGGCGAACCTGCTGGTCACCATGGACGGCACGGACGCCGCGCTGACCGAGGGGATCACCCGCTCGGTGATCAACAGCCGGGACCGCATCGGCCGCGCGGTCCACGCCGCGCAGAAGGTCGACCTGCGCACGGCCATCTACACCCATCCGCTCCCACTGCACCGGGGCGCCGAGCGCTACTACCGCTCGGTGAAGTCCTGAGCCGGTCCCGCCGGAGGGGCGCCGCGGGCCGCGGCGGCCCGCGGCGCCCCGCGGCCGCGGCCCCCTCGGGCCTCACCCCGTGTCCGGCGCGCTCCTCGGCAGGCCGATCACCACGCGCAGGCCGTGCGGCTCGTTGCGTGCGAAGGAGATGTCCGCCCCGCCGGCGGCGAGCAGCGCGCGGGAGATGGACAGGCCCAGGCCGGAGCCGGAGACGTTCTGGTGGCGGCCGCTGCGCCAGAAGCGGTCCCCGATCCGGTTCAGCTCGTCCTCGGTGAGGCCGGGCCCGTGGTCGGCGACCTCGATGATCACCCGCTCGCCGGCCGCGGCGACGGCGACCGTGACCGACTCCCCGGCGGGGGTGAACTTCACCGCGTTGTCCACGACCGCGTCCAGCGCGCTGGAGAGCGCGACCGGGTCGGCCCAGCCGGTCACCGCGCCCTGCCCGGCCGCGCGCAGCTCCACCCCCTCGCGGTCGGCGACCGGACGCCAGGCGGCCACGCGTTCGGCGGCGAGCGCGGCGATGTCGGTCAGCCGCAGGTCGGCGGGTGTGTGCTCGGCCAGTGCGAGGTCGAGGAGGTCGTCGAGCACCCGGGCCAGCCGCTTGCCCTCGGCCCGCACCGAGGCGATCTCCTCGTTGCCCTCGGGCAGTTCCAGGGCCAGCAGTTCGATGCGGAGCAGCAGGGCCGCCAGCGGGTTGCGCAGTTGGTGGGAGGCGTCGGCGACGAAGGCGCGCTGCTGTTCCAGGACGGTCTCGACGTGGTCGGCCATCTCGTTGAAGGACCGGGCCAGGCGCTGGAGTTCCGGAGGCCCGCTCAGGGCGGCCACCCGGGAGGCCAGCCGCCCGGTGGCGATGTCGTGACTGGCCTTGTCCAGTACGCGCACCGGTTTGAGGACCCAGCCGGTCAGCCGGACGGCGAAGGCGACGGCGACGAGCATGGCGGCCGCCTCCCCGGCGGCCAGCGGCAGCCAGCCGTGCAGGATGCGCGAGCGCATCGCCCCGGTGGGGGAGTCGGTGAGGACGACGGCGACGACGTCGCCGTCGCGGACGACCGGTGAGGCGACCGCGATCCGGCCGTCCTGCCAGGGCCACACCTGGGGCGGGTCGTGGCTGCGGCGCCCGGCCAGGGCCTCGGCGAAGGCCGCGGCGCCCTCACCCCGGCGCGGGGGCCGCCAGGTCGCCGGGGCCGCGGCCATCGGGCTGCCGTCGCGGTAGAAGACGCCGGCCCTGATGCCGTACAGATCGTGGTACCGGGTGAGTTCGTCCCGCAGGGTGGCCAGCCGCTCGTCCTGCTGGCGGGCCTCGGCGGTGGTGGGGCTGCGGGCCGG